>DATFUW010000641.1:0-2677 GCA_035260605.1 Thermoanaerobaculia bacterium
TCAAGGCCGTCTTTCAGGGCCACGAGCACATCTTTCACAGCGAGACGAGAGACGGCATTCGGTACTTCGTCGCCGGCGGCGCCGGCGCGCCGTTGTACGCGCAGCCCGAGAACGGGGGCTTCTCTCATTACCTCGTCGTAGAGATCAGCAAAGACCAGGTCACGTACAAGGTCGTCGAGCCGGGCCATTTCTACCAGGAGGAAGGGGAGGCGGACACGAGGAATCCTGCCGAGCGGATGCTCTGGCTCGTGAACTCGGGCGATCTACCTCTGCCGGCCGGCCGGATCGAGGCGAGCGTCCCCGGCACCGTCGGAGCGTGCGCCGATCTCGTGGTCGAGACGCGGCTCACGAAATATGACGGCACGCCGATCCCCGTCCCGATGAAGATCGGCAACTGTACGCCGGCCGGAAAAACGAACAACCTGACGATCGTCGCGACCGACGATGTGCCCCGCCGGAGCTCCGTGCCGGTCTACGTGCACAGGAAGTAGCTCGAACAGAAGATCGTTCATATGGCCACCCAGGAGAAGCCTCGGAATGCCACGCATGGGTCACAAAGCCCTCGATCGAACACAGCCCGGCCTGCCGATCAGGAAGGGCCTTGCGGCGCGATGACTCACGATTACAAGCGCCATGGAACGGCTGCGCTCTTCGCAGCACAATGAGAATCCGCTGCCCTGCATCTGGACCGCCGAAGCTCCTCGAGCCAGGAGGCGCGGCACGGGTTCGGGATCCCGCGGCGCATCGAGCAGTGCTTCATACGGTTGTTGATTGATTCGCCGCGAGGCGAGCGCGACCGGCCTTTTGGATAATGGTGTCAGGATGAGAAGGTCGAGCGCGGCCTATCGCAGCGGATTCACCCACCGCAGACCGGAAAATCGTCCGAAGTCCGAGTCGTTCGAATGCAGCTCGGCCTGATGTTCGATCGCCAGCGCCGCGAGGTGGAGGTCCGTGGTCAGCTCTCCCACGATGCGTGCCCCCGCCGCCAGCGACTGAAGCAGATCGAGATGCCTCGGCCCCGGCTCGATCACCATGGTTTGCGATTGGGCAAGCCACGAACGGATGTGCTCGATCGCCTCTTCGCACTCCAGGGGCCGGGCCAGGATTCGCCGGCTGGTCATGATCCGCAGGAATCCGAGCATCACCATCCACGGCAGGCCCACCGGACCGATCCCGGAGAGCGAACGCTCCCACCACGCCCGGGCCTGTCGGTGCTCGGGCGCATCGGAGTTGTAGGCATAGACCAGCAGATTGATGTCCGGAATCAGCAAACGGTCACCGGTCGCGGATGACGACCACTCCGGCGTGATCGATTTCCATCTCGTCGACGAGCTGGTTCAGCTTGCGCAGATCGATGCCCGGTTGAAATCCGCAGGCTTTCGGCTTCACGCGAAACCGGCCCGGTCTGGGTCCGGGCGCGGACCCCGTACCGAGGCCTCTGCGCAGCGTGTCGTTGACCACCTCTTTGAAACTCCGGCCGCTGCGGCGTGATTCGTCGCGCAGAGCGCGGACGATGCCGTCATCGAGAGTCAGGGTGGTGCGCATGTCAGACATCATGATGCTGCCATGATCGCGCGTCAAGATGCCTGAACCTGGAGAATTCCGAGAATACCAGTGGGACCGAACGCCTGATCCCCGGCAAGGTCGGCTACCTCGAAAATTGGACCCACCCATGGCATTGCGTTTGCTGCAAAATGGTCACTTCCATGCAGTCATCTTTTGACGCCGGCGAACGCTTTGAAATTGGAAAGCAGCTCGGTGCCGGTTCGTTCGGCACCGTCTACGAGGCGTTCGATCGGCAACGGAACCGTCCGGTCGCGCTGAAAGTTCTGGAGCGCGCGCTTCCCGACACGCTGGCGCGTTTCAAACGCGAGTTCCGTTCGCTCTCCGAACTGCGCCATCCGAACCTGGCCAGCATGTACGAGCTGCTGGTCGTCGGAGAGCGTTGGATTCTCAGCATGGAGCGGATCGTGGGGAAGGATCTGCTCGAGCATCTGGCCATCGCCGAGATGCAGCAGACGTTCTTCGATCAGACGCTTCCGGTGGCGCGCGAGCGCCGCCTTCCGATCGCCATCAGCGAGGCGTCCGGCCCGTCGCCGAAGCCGAGCGCGGTGTATCTCGAGCGGGTGCTCGACTATTTCGGGCAGCTCGCCGCAGGAATCGCCGCGCTGCACGCGCACGGCATCGTCCATCGCGATGTGAAGCCGTCGAACATCATGATTACGCCCGAGGGGCGGGTGGTGCTGCTCGATTTCGGGCTGGCCACGAAGATCTCGTTCGACGACAGCATCGACCGCGCGAACGTCGTCGGCACGCCGGGCTACATGAGTCCGGAGCAGATGCGCGGGGCGACGCCGTCGGCGGCGAGCGACTGGTTCAGCTTCGGAGCGCTGCTGTTTCAGGCGCTCACCGGCTCGATGCCGTTCACCGGACAGAGCCCGCTGGAGATCCTCGACGCGCAATTGAACCGGCCGGCGCCGTCCGCGGCGGCGCTCGTGCCGGGAGTGTCCGAAGAGCTCGACCGGTTCTGCCGCTGCCTGATGGCGCCCGATCCCGCACAGCGTCCCGAGGACGCGGCCGTGCTGGGGCGGCTGGGGGTCGTGCCGGCGGTGCCGCGTTTCAGCCGGGAGTTCGACCGGCCGGAGCATTTCGTCGGCCGAACGCGCGAGCTGCGCCG
>DATFUW010000642.1:0-3932 GCA_035260605.1 Thermoanaerobaculia bacterium
GCGATCGACGAGCGCGCGAAGCACCGCGAAGAAGAGGAAGCGAAGAAGAAGCGAGAGCATCCCCTCAAGCCGTTCAAACTCGAACGGCACCAGACGGCGTTCGACATGGAGCTCACGCCCGACGGGAAGCACGTCGTGGCCGTGATCCGCAGTGATTCGGAAAAAGAGCGGCGCACGATCGTTCCGAACTACGTCACCGAGAGCGCGTATACGGAGACGATCCCGGGGCGCGAGAAAGTCGGGGACGTGATCCCCGCGACGCGCATTGTGGTGATCGACGCGGCGAACGGCGAGGTGAAATGGTTCGACCACAAGCTCGAACCCGTCCGCGAAGAGAAGCCGCCGCAGCCGACGCTCACCGGCACGTCCGAGGAGAAGCGCGGCCGGGCCAGCAGCGAGAAGACCGAGGCCAGCCAGAACACGCAGCGGGAGAACGCCACGGCGAAGGAACGCAGCGTCGCCCTCCGCCCGCCCGTGTGGTCCGAAGACGGCAAGCACGCCTTCGTCTACGTCCGCTCCACCGACAACAAGGACGCCTGGATCATGGCCTTCGACCCCGACACCGCGAAGGGGCGGGTGATCGTCTCCATGCACGACGACGCCTGGCTGCGCACGTTCGGTGCGCCAACCCCCGGCTGGCTCGGAGACAGCCGCACGATCGAATACACGTCGGAAGCGACGGGATGGATGCAGCTCTACGAAGTGCCGTTCGACGGCGGCGCGCCGCGCCAGATGACCAGCGGCAACTGGGAGATCGACGACGTCACGCTCTCCAACGACAAGAAGTGGTTCTACCTGACCACGAGCGAGGAGAGCCCGTTCGAGCGCCATCTCTATCGCATGGCCGTGACCGGCGGCCCGCGCGTCAAACTGACCTCGATGCCCGGAGATCACGAGGCCGCGGTCTCCCCCGACGGCGCGGCCGTCGCCGACGTCTACTCGTTCACCACCCGGCCGCCGGAGCTTTACGTGTCGTCGGTTCTCAGCCGGCGCGGGTCCCAGAAAGCCGCGCCGGTCCGCGTCACCACCTCTCCCGCTCCCGACTTCAACGACTTTCCGTGGATCGATCCGCCGATCGTCGACATCCCGGCGCGGGACGGCGCGAAGGTCCCCGGACATCTCTACAAGCCGGCCAATTACGCCGGCGGCAAGGCCGTGATCTTCGTGCATGGCGCCGGGTATCTGCAGAACGTCGACCGCTGGTGGGCCGGCTACTACGCGCGCGAGTTCATGTTCCACCACTTCCTGATGGCCCACGGCTACCTCGTGCTCGACATCGACTATCGCGGATCGAAGGGATACGGGCGCGACTGGCGCACCGCGATCTACCGCCACATGGGCGGCGTCGACCTCGACGACCAGGTCGACGCGGCGAAATGGCTCGTGGCCACCCAGGGCGTCGATCCGAAACGGATCGGCATCTACGGCGGCAGTTACGGCGGTTTCATCACCCTCATGGCCATGTTCACGCAGCCCGATGTCTTCGCCGCCGGTGCGGCACTGCGCCCGGTGAGCGACTGGGCGCACTACAACAACGGCTACACCTCGGCGATCCTCAATCTGCCGCAGGACGATCCCGAGGCCTACCGCCGCTCCTCGCCGATCTACTTCGCCAACGGGCTGAAAGGACACCTGCTGATCTGCCACGGCATGGCCGACACGAACGTCCATTTCCAGGACACCGTCCGCCTCGTGCAGAAGCTGATCGAGCTGCGGAAAACGAACTGGTCTCTCGCACCGTACCCGGTCGAGAACCACGGGTTCATCCAGCCGACCTCGTGGGCCGACGAGTACAAGCGGATCTTCAATCTGTTCGAGGAGACACTGCGGTGAGCGGAGCGTGATGGCCGGCGACTGGCGTTCATGACAAGCGTAGACGAAGACGACGCCGCGCTCGTCGGACGCCTGCTCGCCGGCGAGAACGCCGCCTTCGAGCAGCTCGTCCGGACCACGAGCGGGAAGCTGCTGGCGACGGCGCGGCGCATCCTGCGCAATGACGAGGAGGCGCGCGATGCTGTGCAGGGTGCGTTCATCCGCGCGTTCCAGTCGCTGCCGCGCTTTCGACGCGAGTCCCGGCTTTCGACCTGGCTGCACCGCATCCTGGTGAACGAGGCGCTGATGAAGCTGCGCGCCCGCTCCCGCGGGCCCGAGGAGGAATCACTCGAGCCGCTGCTGCCGGCGTTCGCCGAAGACGGCCACCACCGGCGCGAGCCGGTCGACTGGAGCGAGAGCGCCGAGACGGCGCTGGAGCGCGCCGAGACCGCCGGCCGCGTCCGGGCGGCCATCGACAGTCTCCCCGAGAGCTACCGTAACGCCATCGTGCTGCGGGACATCGAAGAGATGAGCATCGCGGAGATTGCCGAAATGTTGCACGTCAGCGACAACGTTGTGAAAGTCCGGCTGCACCGCGCGCGTCAGGCGCTGCGTACTCTGCTGGAACGCGAATTCGGAGGAATGAAGTGACCTGCCGCGAAGCCGTCGAGTTCATCACCGACTATCTCGAGGGGACGCTCCCCGCGGCGACGCGGCTGGAGTTCGAACGGCATCTCGCGGTCTGCATCGCCTGCGTGGCCTACCTGCGAACCTACGAGCAGACCATCCGCGTGGCCGCGGCCTCGATGGCCGCCGATCCTCCCGTTCCCGAGGAGATGGTGCGCGCGATCCTGGCATCGCGAGGCGTGTAACCGCGGCGCGCTCTGCTGCATCCAACGAATGATGAAGCGCCTGGAAAAGAAACACCCGCTGGCCATCCGGTGGTTTCACTGGATCAACTTTCCCATCCTCGCGCTGATGGTCTGGAGCGGCCTGCTGATCTACTGGGCGAACCCCGTCTACCGCATCGGCATCGGCAGCCACACGCTGCTGAAGATGACCGTCGCCGAGAAGACGTACGAGAAACTGCACGTCGCCTACCGCCTGGCGGAGGGGATCTCGTTCCACTTCTTTGTCATGTGGTTCTTCGCCATCAACGGCGTGCTCTACGTGCTCTACACGCTGATCTCCAGCGAGTGGCGGTTCCTCGTGCCGAACCGGCACTCCTTCGCCGAGGCCGTTCAGGTCCTGCTCCACGATCTCCATCTTCGCCGGGAAGCGCCGCCGCCGAGAAAGTTCAACGGCGCCCAGCAGATCGCCTACACGGCCATCATCCTCATGGGACTCGGATCGCTGCTGACCGGACTGGCCATCTGGAGGCCGATCCAGTTCGGCTGGCTGACTGCACTCTTCGGCGGGTATCAGGCCGCGCGCTTCTTCCACTTCTGGATCACGATCGGATACGTCGTCTTCTTCGTGGTCCACGTGGCGCAGGTCGTCAAGACCGGATGGAACAACTTCCGGGCCATGGTCATTGGAGTCGAGGTGGTCAATGACTGAAGAACCGGTCGAGCCCGAAACCGACGCGCCGGCTCCCACCGACGAGGCTCCGTCCGAGCCGGTCGAGCCCGAAACCGACGCAGAGGCTCAAAGCGCCGAGGCTCCGTCCTCGGACGTCGGCCGCGAGCTGCGGGTGCGCTCGCGCCGCGGATTCATCGTGGCCGGCGTCGCCGCGGCGGCCGGGTATGGAGCGTGGCGACTGCTCGACGGCGCCGCGAAGATCGGCGGAGTGCAATGGCCGCTGCGCCGCGCCTTCGAGTTCGAAGAGAGGCTCACCGAGGCGTATTTCAAGCCCTCACGCCTGTCACCGACGTTTTCGACGGAGGCGATCACTCGGGCGCGCATCAATGGAGGCGTCGGGCTCGGCCCCGACGTCGGTGCCGCCTCGTGGCGCCTTCGGGTCGAAGGGATCGACGGCCGCGCGCCCTCCGAGCTGACGCTCGACGACATTAAGGCGCTGCCGCGCAACGACATGATCACCGAGCTTCGCTGCATCGAAGGCTGGAGCATCGTCGTGCACTGGACTGGCGCGCGCCTGACCGATCTGATGGCCCGGCTCC
>DATFUW010000643.1:0-5277 GCA_035260605.1 Thermoanaerobaculia bacterium
GCGTCGCGCGGGGCCGAGCGGATCCCCTTGCCGGTACGATCGAGCAGACGCGCGCCCAGAACGCTGATCCACTCGCCGGCGACGGCGATCCAGCCGCGGGAGATGGTCGCCAGTGCGTAGCCGCCGAGGATCAGCGACTTGCGGCGCGGCATGCGGTCGGAGATCCATCCCGCGGCGAGCTTGAGAATCGACGAGAGCGCGTCGGCCGAGCCCTCGATGAGTCCCACGAGCAATGGCGTCGCGCCGAGGGTCGCCGTGAGGAACACCGGCAGCAGGGGATAGATCATCTCGCTCGCCGAGTCGTTCAGCAGCGAGACCAGTCCCAGGAGAATGACCTGAGGCTTCAGGCGCTGGCGCACGCGCGCAGCATAGCGAACATTCACGTGTGTTCCTCATTCGTCCTGCATGGTTCATCGTTCGTTTAGAATGCCCGGCCGGAAGGAGGAGACATGCCGAAGATCACGAAAGTCGGCGTTCTCGGCTGCGGTCTGATGGGCTCCGGAATCGCCCAGGTCGCTGCACAGAGCGGCTACGAGACCGTCGTCCGCGAAGTGGAGCAGAAGTTCCTCGACAAGGGGATCGGGGGGATCGAGAAGAGTCTCGGGAAGTTCGTCGAGAAGGGAAAGATGGGCGCCGCGGACCGCGATGCGGCGCTCGGCCGGCTGAAAGGCACCGTGAAGCTCGATGATCTCGCGAACTGCGACATCGTCATCGAGGCCATCGTCGAGAACGCGCAGTTGAAGCGGGAGACCTACGCCGCGCTCGACTCCGTCGTGAAGAAGGAGGCGATCTTCGCCTCGAACACCTCTTCGCTGACCATCACCGAGCTGTCGATGGCCACCGCGCGGCCGAAACAGTTCGTCGGCCTCCACTTCTTCAATCCCGTACCGCTGATGAAGCTCGTGGAGGTGGTGCGGACCATCCTCACCAGTGACGAGACGTTCCGCACCGCGTACGAATTCGCCAGAACGTTGGGGAAGGAGCCGGTATCGGCGCGCGACAACTCGGGATTCATCGTCAACCGGCTCCTCGTGCCGTATCTGCTCGACGCCATCCGCGCCTACGAGGAGGGAGTGGGATCGATCGAGGACATCGACAAGGCGATGCAGCTCGGGTGCGGCTACCCGATGGGCCCGTTCACACTGCTCGATTTCGTCGGACTGGATACGACGTACTACATCACCGACGTCATGTACAACGAATACCGCGAGAAGCGGTTCGCGTCGCCCGCGCTGTTGCGCAAGATGGTCCTCGCCGGCCGTTTCGGACGCAAGAGCGGGGCGGGATTCTACGACTACAGCGGCGAAAAACCGGCGGCCTTCGATTCCCGCCCCTGAGCTGCGGCGGCGGAGGACAATGCAATGGAAAATGTGAAAACGGAACAGCGCGACGGCATCCTGATCGTGACCATCGACCGTCCGAAGGTGCTCAACGCGCTCAATGCGCAGACCGTCGAGGAGATCCATGAGGTCTTCGTCGCGGCGCATGACGACGACGCGATCCGGGCGGTGATCGTCACCGGCGGCGGCGACAAGGCCTTCGTAGCCGGTGCCGATATCAACGAGCTCGCCCGCAAGACGCCGATCACCGGAAAGACGACCTCCGAGCGCGGCCAGTTCATCCTCTCGTTCATCGAGCGCTTTCCGAAGCCGGTGATTGCCGCCATCAACGGCTTTGCGCTCGGCGGTGGATGCGAGCTGGCGCTCGCCTGTCACATCCGAATCGCTTCGGAGAAGGCGCAACTCGGCCTGCCTGAGGTCACGCTGGGGATCATTCCCGGCTATGGCGGCACGCAGCGCATGGCCCGCCTCCTGGGCAAAGGGAAGGCGCTGGAGCTCATCTGCACGGGGGACCGCATTGCGGCCGCCGAGGCCGAGCGGATCGGCCTGGTCAACAAAGTCGTCCCCGCCGATCAGCTCATGGCCGTGGCCGAGGAGATGGCGCGCCGGATCATGTCCCGCGGGCCGGTCGCCGTCCGCGCGGCCATCGAGGCGGTCGTCCGCGGCAGCGACATGCCATTCGAGGAGGGACAGTTCCTCGAAGCGACCCTCTTCGGACTGCTCTGCGCAACGGAGGACACCAGGGAAGGAATGAAGGCCTTTCTGGAGAAGCGCCCGGCACAGTTCCGCGGTTTGTGACCCCCGTCATGCCGCGGCGGGGGAGCGGGACGAAGAATCTCAGTATCGTGAGAAGCCGCAACGGCTGGATCTTCGCCGCCGAACTGGCCGCGTTCGCAATCCTTTCTCTGCTGGCGTTCTGGCGGTGGGGAGCGATTGCGGCGCTGGGCGGCGTGGCGATTGCCGGCGGCTTCGTCTTCGCCGCCTTCTGGTGGCGCGATCACCTCGCGGACGTGCTCATCGTCGGGGGAGCGACCGCGGTGCTGGTGGCGATTTTCGTGACGGTCGCCTATCACGGCCGCCTGCACGAGCAGGCCGGGACGGTGGCTTCGATGAAGCGGATTGCCGTAGCGCTCGACCATTACGCCCGCGAGCACCGCGGGCTTTATCCCGACGGTGCCCGCTTTCCGGCAGCCCTGCAGCGGTATGACCCGGAGGCCTCGCTGGAAGATGCATGGGGGCATCAATTTCGCTATGCGGCGATCGATCGCCTCGGTCTGCCCACCGGCCTGGGCTCGGGTCCGGGCTTCATCCTGCAAAGCGTGGGGGCGGATGGACTTCCACGGCCGAACTACATCGGCGATGTCTACAACTGGCCTCGCACGGTCCTCGGACTGTCAGGGACCGGCAAAGATCTGATGATGGTCAACGGGGTCTTCATTCAGGGCCCGCGTTATGCTTCCGAGTGAAATGAATATGATGGGGTGGCCGCTCGTTAGCGGAATCGGCGCATGAACGAGAAAATCGAGGAGCTGATCTACGACTGGAACGTCGCCGCCGAACAGCCGGTCCGCGAAGCAGGGCGGAAGATCGAGTTCGACGACGAGACCCTTCGCGACGGCCTGCAGTCCCCCTCGGTGACCGACCCGACGCTCGACGAGAAAGTCCGGATCCTCCATTACATGAATGACATCGGCGTCGACTCGGCCGACATCGGTCTGCCCGGCGCGGGCCCGCACGTCCAGCGCTCGGTCGAGTGGCTGGCGCGGGAGATCGTCGATCGGAAGCTGACCGTCGCGGCCAACTGCGCGGCGCGGACGCACGAGAACGACATCCGCCCGATCGCCGAGATCTCGCAGCGGGTCGGGATCCCGATCGAGGCCTGCACGTTCATCGGATCGTCGCCCATCCGCCAGTTCGCCGAGGAGTGGGACCTCGACTGGATCATCGAGCAGTCGGCGAAGGCCGTCCGCTTCGCGGTGCACGAGGGGCTCCCGGTGATGTACGTCACCGAAGACACCACGCGCGCCAAACCGGAGGACGTCGAGAAGCTCTACACGGCGGCCATCGACGCCGGAGCGCAGCGGGTATGCGTCTGCGATACCGTGGGTCACGCCACCCCCTGGGGCGTGCGGAACCTGATTCACTTTGTCCGCAAGGTGGTCGAGAGCGTCAACCCGGCGGTGAAGATCGACTGGCACGGGCACTCGGACCGCGGGCTGGGGGTGATCAACTCGATCGCCGCGCTGGAAGCGGGAGCCGACCGCGTGCACGGCTGCGCAATGGGCATCGGCGAGCGGGTGGGCAATACTCCGATCGACCTGCTGATGGTCAATCTCGAGCTGATGGGATGGATCGACAACGACCTGACGGCACTGCCGGAGTACGTCCGGTTCGTGTCGAAAGCCGCGAAGGTCCCCCTACCCGACGGGTATCCGGTCATCGGGCGCGACGCGTTCCGCACCGGGACGGGAGTGCACGCCGCGGCGATCATCAAGGCACGGAAAAAAGGAAACGAATGGCTTGCCGACCGCGTCTACTCTGGCGTACCGGCGGGGATGTTCGGACTGCAGCAGATCATCGAAGTCGGACCGATGAGCGGCCTCTCCAACGTCATTTACTGGCTTGCCTCTCACGGCTATCCGCAGGAAGAGCCACTTGTCAAAGAAATCTTTCAACGCGCCAAGTCGACGAACCGTATCCTCACGGATGAAGAGTTGCACGACGCTGCAAAGCGTTGGCAGGAACACCACTCCTCAGTCCTCAGTCCTCAGCCCTGACTCCGGCCCGAGTGGCGAAATGGCAGACGCAGCAGACTCAAAATCTGCCGGGGCGCAAGCCCCGTGTCGGTTCGAATCCGACCTCGGGCACCATTCCCGGCGGCCGTTGGCCGGCGCCTGGTTGGTGGCGGCATTGTTCCTGTTGCTTCCGCTGGCGACGTTCGCGCTCCCGATCTCGGGCGAGCTGCCGCCGATGCGGCATTTCCTGGTCGAGGCGGTGCGGCCGCTCACTACGGCCGAGCTGGCGCAGCTCGCAGCGGCCGGCGTGCAGATCCAGCATGTGATGCCGGGCGACCGCTATCTCGTGCGCGCATCGAGCGCCGCAGGGATCGCGTCGATTCCCACGGTCCGCAGCGTCGAGGCATACGGCGCGGCACAGAAGATCGCGCCCTCGGCGTATCACGAAGCCGCGGCGGCTCACGCCTTCTCGCGCGTCCGACTCATCTTTCATGACGACGTCTCGTTCGAAGACGCGCGCGCGGCGATCGAAGCGGTGGGAGGAACCATCGAGCGTCCGCTGGCCGATGCATTCGAGTTCCCGCATCGTCTCGTTGCACGGATCCCGTCGTTCGCCCTCGAGGAGCTGGCGAAGGACGAGGGGGTCTTCGGAATCTACGGCCCGCCGCTGCATCCGGCGGAGGACAACTCGCTCGCCGCTTCGCTTTCGAACGTGACCCCGCTCTACAGCGCGCCCTACGACCTCACCGGACAGGGGGTCGTCGTCTCCGAGTTCGAGCTCTCCGCCGCGGACAAAACCCACCCCGAGTTCCAGGGGCGGCTCACCGTCGACGATACTACGTTTACCGATACGGCAGATGCTTCTCACGCCACGCACGTCGCCGGAACCATCATGGCCGGCGGCGTGAACTGCGATCCGTCGCAGCCGAATAGCAGTAGTTGTCTGGCCAAGGGGATGGCTCCCGCGGCGACGCTGCACGAATTCAATGCCAACAGCGACACCGCGACGTTCATGAACGAGAAGCAGAACTCGCTGCCCGCGCTGGGAATCGTCGCTGACAACAACTCGTGGGGCTTCCAGCTCGGCTGGCAACCCGACGGCTCCGCCCCGGGCGGCTGGGTGTGGTACGACGCGATCGAATATTTCGGCGGGTACGACGGCTTCTATTCCGCCCCTTACGACAAGATCGCGCGGAACGGTC
>DATFUW010000644.1:0-2412 GCA_035260605.1 Thermoanaerobaculia bacterium
CGTAGTTGAAGAGAACCATGGCAGTCCGATCGAGAGTAGCACAACGCAGCAGCGCGTCTCGTGACCCGGTCGGAGAGCCGGCCCTGCATGGCCGTTGCGTTCCCAAGTATCATTGCGCGCTTCGGAGGTCCGAATGACAGACAGCCAGGCCGCAGTGGCGGGCGGGCGGGCCCGCAGCCACACCAGCCTTCTTCTGATCCTCTTTCTCTTCGCGTTGCCGGCGGCCGCCGGCGTTCCGGGCGTCTACGCGATCACGGACGGGACCGTGCATCCGGTCAGCGGGCCGGCGATCCCCAACGGGGTGGTGATCGTGCGGAACGGGCTGATCGAAGCGGTCGGCGCGAACCTGCAGATTCCGGCCGACGCGACGGTCGTCGATGCGCACGGCGGCGATGTCTATCCGGGGCTGATCGACGCGCAGACGTCGCTCGGATTCCCGGCGCCCGCTCCGCCGCCGCGCCGTTTCGGCCCGCGCCCGCCGACACCGCGGCCGCAGCTTCCCGAGACCACGGCGGCGTTCTCCGCGATGCGCGAGGCAAAGGTGACCGATGCGGAGATCGACGCGGCCCGCGCCACCGGCGTGACGACGGTCCTGACAGCTCCCTCCTTCGGCATCTTCAACGGCCAGGCGGTGCTGCTCGACCTCGGCGAAGGCGACGTGGCCTCGCGGGTGATCAAGGACCCGGCCTCGCAGCAAATCTCGTTCAATCCGCGTCCGGCGTGGACCTTCCCCGACTCGCTCATGGGAGTGATCGCCGACATCCGCCAGACGTTCCTCGACGCTCAGCACGACGCGCTCGCGCGGGCGATCTACGAGAAGAATCCAGCCGGCAATCAGCGGCCGCAGGACGACCCCGCGCTCCAGGCGCTCGGACCGGTGCTCCGCCACGACCTGCCGGCCGTCTTCGTCGCCGACACCGAATCGATGATGCGACGCGTGGAAGCGATCGCGCACGAGTTCGGAATCTCCTACGTGATCTCCGGCGCGCGCCAGGCGTATCGCATGCCCGACGAGCTGAAAGCCGGGAACGCGCCGCTCCTGGTGTCGGTCGACTGGCCACGGCCGCCCGCCGGCAAAGAAGACCGCGAGGAGCAGCCGTTGCGGATCCTCCGCGATGCCCTGCTCGAGCCGACGACGCCTTCAGTGCTGGCGTCGAAGGGCGTGCTCTTCGCGCTCGTCAGCGGCGGCGCGAAGACGGCGGAGTTCGTCCCCGGGATCCGGAAGGCGATCGAGAACGGCTTGAGCGAAGACGACGCGCTGCGCGCCGTGACCCTCTCGCCGGCGCGGATCTTCGGCGTCGACCGGCAGCTCGGATCGCTGGAGAAGGGAAAGATCGCCAACGTAGTCGTGACCGACAAGCCGATCTTTGCGAGCGGTTCGGCGATCAAGCGGATCTTCATCGACGGACACGAGACGCGGCTTCCGGACGAGGAGAAAAAGCCGGCCGCCGAAACGCCGCCCTCGCCGCTCACGGGAACGTGGGCCATGCTGGTGCGGACGCCGCAGGGCGAGGTGAACATCAATGCCACCTTCCACGCCGAGGCGGGCCACTTCGCGGGCACGTTCTCCGGCGATCGCGGATCGGGCGACGTCCGCAACGCCACGCTCGAAGGGTCCTCGGTGACGTTCACCATCGCCGCGCAGATGGGGGCGGAGACAGGCGACTGGGTGTTCCAGGGGGCGATTCACGACGACAAGATGGACGGCACGGTCAGCACCACGCTCGGCTCGTTCCAGTTCACAGGGAGCAAACCGCAATGAACGTCAGCACCCGCAAGCTCGCCCTGCTCTTCGGCGCAACGCTCGTGGCCACGGCCACGGCCACGTTCGCGGCCGAGCCGGCGATCCTCATTCGCAACGCGACGGTCCTCACCATCACGCACGGGAAGATCGAGCACGGGTCGGTGTTGATCCGCGGCTCGAAGATCGCCGCTGTGGGGCCGGACGATCAGGTCTCCGCACCGGCGGGAGCGCAGATCATCGACGCCACCGGCAAGTACGTCATGCCGGGGATCGTCGACACGCACAGCCACACGGCGATCGAAGGGAGCGTCAACGAGATCTCGCTCCCGAACACCGGCATGGTGCGCATCCGCGACGTGATCGACGATGAGGACATCGACGTCTACCGCGAGCTGGCCGGCGGGACGACGACCGCGCTGATGCTGCACGGATCGGCGAACCCCATCGGCGGACAGAGCCAGATCGTGAAGTGGAAGTGGGGCCGGCCGGCATCGGAATGGATCGTTCAGGACGCGCCGCGCACGATCAAATTCGCCCTCGGCGAAAATCCGAAGAGCTCGAATTTCCGTCCGCCTCCGGGCATCCCGCTGCAATACCCGGCGACGCGCATGGGCGTGGAGGAAGTGATCCGCAAATCGTTTCTCGACGCGCGCGACTACATGGCGAAA
>DATFUW010000645.1:0-2563 GCA_035260605.1 Thermoanaerobaculia bacterium
TGGGCCGCCGCGGGTCGGGTAGTCGATCGAGAGATCGACGTCCTTGTTCCGCCGGGCGTCGTGCAGCGTGGCCACGGGGATGACTCCGACCGGCGTGGGCCCCGCTTCCGCGGTGTAGTCGCCGGCTTTCATTGCCGCCGGAACGCCACGGTCGCGCGCGCCGGACGCGCAGCCGGCGGCAATCAGGAGAATGACCAGAGTGATTCGTTTCATGCATGACCTCTTCGCAATGGGAGAATGACAATCAGATTATGGCGAAGATCCGCCGCTATTCGCTCAAACAGCCGGCCCGCGCGCAAAAGACGTACCGCGTTCGTTACCAGGACGAGCTGAACGCCGAACAGCTCGAGGTCGTCATGGCCGGCGACGGGCCGCTGCTCGTCATCGCCGGGGCCGGCAGCGGCAAGACGCGGGCCCTCACCTACCGCGTGTCGCGCCTGATCGAGGATGGCGTCGATCCGTCCGAGATCCTCCTGCTGACGTTCACCAACAAGGCCGCCCGCGAGATGCTCAGCCGCGTCGAGCAGCTCGTGACCATCGACACCCGCCGCATCTGGGGCGGCACCTTCCACTCGGTCGGCAACCGGCTCCTCCGCCAGCACGCCGCAACGCTCGGCTACCGTCCGAATTTCTCCATCCTCGACGACGAGGACGCCAAAGAGATGATGGAGAGCGCGGTCTCCTCCCTGGGCATCAAGACTCTCGAGCGGCGCTTCCCGAAAGGCGACGTGCTGCTGGACATCGCCTCGTTTCTGGTCAACACCCGAACGCCGCTGGAACTGCATCTGGAGCAAAACTACCCCCATTTCGGACTCTACGCCGAGGAGATCGTCAAGGTCTTCCGCCGCTACCAGGAGCGGAAGCGCGAAGCGAACGCCATGGACTTCGACGATCTCCTGGTGAACTGGAAACTCCTTCTCGACGATTACGAAGAAATCGCCGAGGCGCTGAAGCGGCGCTTCCGGGCCATCCTCGTGGACGAGTATCAGGACACCAATCGTTTACAGGCCGAGGTGGTCGACGCCATGGCAGCGGTGCGCAGGAACGTGATGGTCGTCGGCGACGATGCGCAATCGATCTACTCCTTCCGCGGTGCTTCATTCGAGAACATCATGACCTTCCCGCTGCGCTTCCCGCAGGCCACGATCCACAAGCTGGAGACCAACTACCGGTCGACCCCGCAGATCCTGCGGCTGGCCAACGCCGCGATCGCGCACAACCGGTTTCAGTTCCAGAAGGAGCTGCACGCGGTGCGCGGCGAGGGCCCGGAGCCCGCCGTGGTCGGCGTCGACGACGTCTTCGAGCAGGCGTCGTTCGTGGCGCAGCGGATCCTCGAGCTGCGCGACGAAGGAGAGAGCCTCGGCGACATCGCCGTGCTCTACCGGTCGCATTATCAGTCGCTCGAGCTGCAGATGGAGCTGTCGCGGCGGCTGATTCCGTACGAGATCCGCTCCGGCGTCCGCTTTTTCGAGCAGGCGCACATCAAGGACGTGATCGCCTATCTGAAGATCATGACCAATCCGCGCGACGAGCTGTCATGGAAGCGCGTGCTGAAGCTCTATCCCAAGATCGGGGAGAAGACCGCGGCCGAGATCTGGACCGGCATTTCGCACTCGCGCGACCCGCTCGACGCGTTTCTCGGAGCCGGCACGTTCAGCCCGCCCGGTCGCGGTGTCGCGAAGAGCGTGGAGTCGCTCCGTTCGGTCCTCCGTCCCCTTTCCGCGGAGGCCATGAAGCGGAACCCTTCGGAATCGATCCGCCTCGTCGTCGAGAAGGGGTACGCCGATTACGCGCGATCGAAATTCGCGAACTCCCAGGCGCGGCTCGACGATCTCGAACAGCTCTCGCAGTACGCGCTGCGCTACGACGACGTCAACGCTTTTCTCGAGGAGGTCGCGCTGGCCAATCCGCTCGCTGGCGAGGACGTCGCCGTCGTCGGCCCCGAGGACGAACGCATCGTGCTCTCCTCGGTCCATCAGGCCAAGGGGCTGGAGTGGCGCGTGGTCTTCGTCATCTGGCTCGCCGACGGACGCTTCCCGTCGCAGCGTGCGCTCCGCGTCCCGGGCGGCATCGTGCACCTCCCCGAGACGCAGCCGACGAGCGAAGTCGCGCTCATGCTGCAGGGCGTCGAGGAGAAGGAGCTGGTGATTCCGGGCGAAGAAGAGGAGCGCCGCCTCTTCTACGTCGCCGTCACGCGCGCCAAACAGGAGCTCTACCTCGTCTTTCCCGTGATGGCCCGCGACCGCGCCGGGATGGACGTGTTGATGGAGCCGTCGCGGTTCGTGCGCGAGTTGCCGAGTGAGGTCTACGAGAAGTGGGTGATCGAATCGCAGTGATCCATTGTCATGGAATCCCCCTCGCAAGCGCGCCGGAGATCTCCCGTGCTCTGCGCCGCTCGGGATCACACGGGAAGCGAACCACCATGCATGTGCTGCTCATCGGTAGCTCATTCGTCCACGGCTGCAGCGACCTCGATTCACACGCAGCGGCTGGGGGCCCAGTCGGGACGGGCGGGTTAGAGAACCGTGAACATCCTGGATGCCGGGGTAGGAGAAACAGCATG
>DATFUW010000646.1:0-2374 GCA_035260605.1 Thermoanaerobaculia bacterium
GGTGCACGACGCCCATCTGGTCGGTCTCCTGATAACGGACGCGCGTGCGGGTCTCGGAATATCGCGGCACGTCGGGAATTTAACACGGCGTCTCGTTTGCTCTCATGGATGGCGTGCGGAAAGCGCGGCGGATTCAAAAGCTCTCGGTCCCGCTGGCGGTCGGAGGGGCGGCGCTACTGGCCTTCGATGCCGGCCGGCGTCTCTTCCGGCTCGCGCGCCTCTTCTGCCCTTCCCGCGAGCCGGTCATCTCCTGGAACCCCGAAGACTACGGTCTGCCGAAGGACCGCAGCGAGGAAGTGTGGATCGAGTCGGCGGACGGTCAGTTGCTGCACGGCTGGTACTGCACCGCGGAGCATCCGATCGCCTCGGGGCTCTATTGCCACGGCAACACCGGAAACCTGACCACCACCGCGCACGTGATGCCTCCCCTGCTGGCGAGCGGCATCAACATCCTGCTGTTCGATTACCGCGGATTCGGCAGGAGCAGCGGACGGCCGTCGATTCACGGTGTCATCTCGGACACCATCGCCGCGGCGCGCTTCCACGACCGCGTCCGCCCGAAGGGACTACCGTCGATCCTGTACGGCTATTCGCTCGGCGGCGCCGTCGCCGCGCAGGCACTGCGCCATCATCCATTCGACGGTCTGATCCTGCAGTCGACCTTCACGAACCTGCCGGAGATCACACGCGCGGCGTTTCCCCGCCTCCCGCTGCATCGGTTCACCGGACGTCTGTTCGATACCGCAGCGATCGTGCAAGCGCTGGAGATTCCGCTGCTGGTCATCCACGGCGCGGAAGATGAAGTCTGTCCGGTGTGGATGGGGGAAGCGCTGCACCGGGTGTGCGGCTCCGCGGACAAGCGGATGGCCATCGTGCAAGGCGGCCTGCACAAGGATCTCTGGGAACGCGACGCGGAGTCGCTCGTGCGGGCGATCCACCGCTTCGCTGCCGATCTTCCGTGCACCGCGCGGCCGCCGGCCATGGATCCGGACAGCGCCATGCTCGACGACCTGCTGCGCTTCGCACGGCGGCGGCTGCGCCGCGTGTGATAGCATCCGCCGCCGCTCGTCATGCTGGCCGTCGTGAAGTCCGCTCCGCTTGACGGTCCCTCGGGAACAGAGATTCGCGACTGCCCCGTCCCCGAGCCGGGACCCGATGAAGTCCTGATCCGCGTGGCTGCCACCGCCATCTGCGGGACGGATAAGCACATCTACCATTGGGACGCGTCCATTCACGAGTCGGTGCAGCCGCCGCGGATCTACGGCCACGAGTTCTGCGGATTCATCGAGCGGTTCGGCGAGCGCGCCCGCCGCGAGAATTTCAGCGAAGGCGACTACGTCTCGGCCGAGATGCACGTCGTCTGCGGCGAGTGCCCGCAATGCCGCGCCGGGAACGGACACATCTGCTCCCGCACGAAGATTCTCGGCATGCACGACGACGGGGCCTTCGCCGAGTTCGTCAAGGTGCCGGCCCGGAACCTGATCCGCCTCGGATCGTACGTTCCGCTCCGCGTCGGGGCCTTTCTCGACGCGCTCGGAAACGCGGTGCACGCCACGCAGGTCGTCGATCTCGCGGGGGCGACCGTGGCCATCACCGGATTCGGACCCATCGGGGCGATGTGCGCGGCGATCGCCGAGCACAGCGGCGCGAGCGTCGTCGTGGTCACGGACGTGAGCGATCACGCGCTGGAGACGGCCCGCCGCTGGGCCGCCGGCCGCGGCTTCGTCAACCTGCACGCATTCAACGTCCGCACGACCGAGCCGGCGACCCTGCGGAAGGCCGTCGATGCGATCACCGGCGGACTGGGCTTCGACGTCGTGCTGGAAATGTCGGGCTCACCGGCCGCCGTGAACTTCGGTCTGGAAGTGGTCCGCATGGGCGGCACGATGTCGCTCCTCGGCCTGCCCGCCGGGCACGCGCTGACCATCGACGACTACACGCGCAACATCATCTTCAAGGGCGTGACGCTGCACGGGATCATCGGCCGCCGGATGTATTCGACCTGGCAGCGGTTGCTGGCCCTCCTCCGTTCAGGCCTCGATGTCGAATGGGTCGTGCAGGCCGTCTTCGATTCCCTCCGTGAGTTTCATGAAGGGATCGCACGATTCGACCGGCATGAGGCCTTGAAGGTGGTCTTCTTTCCCGAAGGAGAAGCGAACGCCATGAAACGGATGCAGGCGAAGGGATGAACCCGGACGCGTTCTCGATGATCGATCGTCCCTCTCCCGTATGAAGCGCATTGGAATCCTCACCGAGGCGGCGTCGTCCCCGGTCTCAATTCCGCGGTCCAATCGTTCGACCGGCCCTCGAAGAGCACGGAGATCGCCGAACCGCCGTTCGAGTGCCAGACGCTGGACTCGCTTTTTGCATGGAA
>DATFUW010000647.1:0-5649 GCA_035260605.1 Thermoanaerobaculia bacterium
CGCGTGGAACTCCGAGGAGCTGCATCGCCTGCTGTGCCTCGGTGATGCGCGCGCGGCCCACCGAGAGATATGTCGCCGCGGTCGGGTCGAGCGTCTTGTACATCAGTCGTGCGGAGAAGCGGTTGCAGTCCCCCGCGGTCATGAAGACGACGTAGACCTCTGCGCCGTCGGCAATCGCATCGATGGCGTAGCCGCCGGCGCCGATCGACTCGTCATCGATGTGCGGCGCGACGATCAGCACCCGGTCGTGCGGTCTCGCCGATTCCAGATGCGGGTAGTGGCTGAGGGGGCCGCCATGGGCCGGGTGCAGCATGACCGTCGCCAGGAGCGTGACCAGAATCCACATGGTTCAGTGCCGAGGACCGCGGCGATTATCGGGGCAAACGGTCGAAAACGGCAAGGTGCATGTAGGGCCGGCTCTCCAGCCGGCCGGGTTCGGGGGCCATGTAGGGCCGGCTCTCCAGCCGGCCGGGTTTTTCGTATGGCCACGTCGGGGTCGCCTCTCAGTTGGTTTTTTCGGGGACCGCCGGCTGGAGAGCCGGCGCTACATGCGGCGCTACATGGGGACGCGGGGGTCGCGCCACAGCCCGACCTCGTGCCGTCCGTAGTCGATCGTCACCAGGAAACGCGACAGGAGGCGGTTGCCGATGCGGGCCACGCTCACGTCGCCCGTGCCGATGTCGATCGATCCGAAATCCGATCCGGCGATCTGCACGTTGGCCGTACGGCGCGCCGCCGCCCCGCCGTTCCGCGGCATCACGAGCGTATCCGGCGATATGGTATCGACGATCGCCGCGATGGTACGGCCGTCGACGACCACGTTGATCGCCGGCGCACCGTCGTATTGGAAAACGTGCATGAAATCGGGATGAATCCCGTCGCGCTGATCGGTCAGGAGTCCGGCGTGATAGTCGAGGGTCACCGCATGCGCGCCCCACACCTCCGCGCCGAGGACGGCTTCGGCGATCCCGTGGAGATCGGCGAAGACGGGGGAGATGCGCCGCGACTGCCGCTCGTTCAATTGCAGCGTGTACGCATTCGTGTCGAGCGAACGAGCGAATGCATTGTCGAGGATCGACCGCGGAGCGGAGGAGCCGATCAGCACGCGCGCCGCCCGTCCGTCGACCGTCACCGACGAGAGGTACGGCAGGTTGTTTCGCATGACGAACGCAACGTTGATCTCGTTGCCGATTTTCTCGCCGCTCCACGGCAGCGTCACGCAGGCCGCGAATAGCAGGGCCGCTGCACACGTTGCGTGAGAGAAGAATTTCGAGTACATACCGCTTCCGCTTGGAGGACAAAGCAAGATGACGACCGAGACGATCGAGATGCCGCGGAACGAGACGTTGGCCGAGTTCCGGAACGAGCCGCTGACCGACTTTAGCAAATCGCAGAACCGCACGATGATGGAAGCTGCGCTGCAGAAGGTCCGGTCCGAATTCGGTCGCGAGCACCCGCTGATCGTCGGAGGCGAGCACATCACGGGGCTCCGGACGTTCGACTCCCTCAATCCCTCGCACAAAGGGCAGGTCCTCGGCAAGTTCCAGAAGGCGACCGCGGCGCACGCGCAGCAGGCCATCGACGCCGCCTGGAAGGCCTTCGAGAGCTGGAAACACGCCCCCGTGAGTACCCGCGCGGGGCTGCTGCTCCGGGCGGCCGAGCTCATGCGCAAACGGAAGCACGAGTTCTCGGCCACGATGATCTACGAGGTCGGCAAGACGTGGGCGGAGGCCGATGCTGACACCGCCGAGGCGATCGATTTCCTCGAGTTCTACGCGCGCGAAGCCTATCGCTGGGGCGGCGCGCAGCCGATCACCCGGATCGAATCGGAGGAAAACGAGCTCCTCTACGTTCCGCTCGGGGTCGGCGCCGTGATTCCGCCATGGAACTTCCCGCTGGCGATCATGGCCGGCATGACCTCGGCGGCCATCGTGACCGGCAATACGGTAGTCCTCAAGCCCTCGTCGGACGCTCCGTGGATTGCCGAGCGCTTCGTCGCGCTCCTGGAAGAAGCCGGCATGCCGGCCGGCGTGGTGAACTTCCTCAGCGGCTCGGGCGGCGAAGTCGGGGACCCGCTCGTGCAGAGTCCGCGCATCCGCTTCATCTCCTTCACCGGATCGCAGGAAGTAGGACTGCACATCAACGAGGAGGCGGCGAAGACCCGACCGGGTCAGATGTGGATCAAGCGCGTGGTCGCCGAGATGGGCGGCAAAGACGCCATCATCGTCGACTGCGACACGAAGAACCTGGACGCCGCGGCCGCAGCGGTCGTGGGTTCGGCGTTCGGATTCCAGGGACAGAAGTGCTCGGCCTGCTCGCGCGTGATCGTCGATCAGGCGATCTATGACCAGTTCCTGCCGATGGTGGTGGAGAAGACGAAGGCGCTGAAGGTTGCGCCGGCCGAGTCGGGAGACGCGCAGATCGGACCGGTGGTCAACGAGTCGGCCATGCGCAAGATCCGGGAATACATCGAGAAGGGATCGAAGGAAGGACGCCTGCTCGCCGGCGGGAACGCCCATCCGGAAGACGGCTACTACGTCGATCCGACCGTGATCGCCGACGTCGCCCCCGACGCCGCGATCGCCCAGGAGGAGATCTTCGGGCCGGTTCTCGCGGTGATCAAGGCGAAGGACTTCGACGACGCCCTGCACATCGCCAACGGCACGATCTACGGGCTGACCGGCTCGGTCTTTACTGACAATCCGGAAAAGATGCGCCGCGCGCGCGAGGAGTTCTTCGTCGGCAACCTCTACTTCAACCGCAAGTGCACCGGCGCGCTGGTCGGAGTCCATCCCTTCGGCGGATTCAACATGTCGGGGACCGATTCCAAGGCCGGAGGGCGCGACTATCTCGGTCTCTTCCTGCAGGCGAAAGCCATCTCGCGCAAGAAGTAGTTTTTCGTGGGTCACGTGTCATCGAGTGCCGTGCGTTCCTGGGTGTGGATCTTCCTGCCTCTGCTCGCGGGTTGTGCATCGTCTTCGCGTCCGATCCCCGCTGAGTGGCTGGCGGTTCCCCACGCCGCGCCTGCCCGCCTGGCCCCCGGGCCGCACGACAGTGCGGACGTGAAGATCGAAGGGGGGAAGATCGTGGCCGACGGGAAGGCGCTGACGCCCGCGTTCGCGGCGATCGATTCCTTTTCCGTGTCGCTCCAGCGCCGTGAGGTCGTCTTTTCCGCGAAACGCAGCGACAACTTCGACATCGGCCTGGTGTCGCTCGACGGGGGAGAGATCCACTGGTTCCCGGCCGATCCGGCCGACGAGACCTCGATCCAGTGGGCGCCGCGCGGAAACAAAGTCAGTTACGTCGTGCACGGGAAGTCGGGCGATTCAGTGAGGACCGTGCACGTGCCGACGTCGATGACCCTGATCGTGCCGTTCCCGTACGCCACCGTGCGCGCGCTCGCCTGGGACGCTCCGGCGGAGCGCTACTCCGTGGTGCTCGAGAGCCCCGACGCGTCGCAGCGGGTGGAATCGGTCAAGTACGACGGCACCGATCCGCAGAGCGTGGTTGCTCCGGCGGAGCGGCTGGATGCGGCGATGGAGCCGCTGGCCGGCGGGCTCATCCTGCGGCCGCGTTCGCTGCACTACGGCGAGCGCCTCCCGTTCGTGGTCTGGGTGGCCGATCCGCCGTGGGTCTGGAATGATGCCCTGGCGAAGCTGTTTCGCGGCGCGCGCCTTGCGTGTGTCGTCGTCCGGCAGGCGCCGGATGCCGCGTTCTGGTCCGCGGTCGATGCGCTGCGCTGGGTCGACCGCGGACGGATCTTCGTCGTCGGCATCCCGTCGGCGCGCGGGACTTCCATCGTTCCGGCGGACATCCCCGGGTATCGCATTGCCGGAAAAGCGGTCGATGTGCACCGCAGTGACGTAGAATCCTTTGCCGCTTCCTGGATACCGCTTCAGTTAAAGGACCGTAATGGCGTCCGATGAGAAAATCAAGAAATCGACCTTCCGCGAATACTACGAAGCGCTGCTGATCGCGGTCATCTTCGTCAACTTCGCGCGGATCTTCGTCTTCCAGGCCTTCAAGATCCCCACCGGATCGATGGAGGACAACCTCAAAGTCGGCGATCACATCATCGTCAACAAGTTCATCTACGGCCCGGAGCCGGTGTCGTGGATTCCCTTCCTTCCGCTGCGCGACATCCAGCGCAAGGACATCATCGTCTTTCGTTACCCGCTGCAGCCGGACACCGACTTCGTCAAGCGCGTGATCGGATTGCCGGGCGACACGGTCGAGGTCCGCGACAAAGCCGTCTACATCAACGGGAAGAAACTGGACGAGCCGTACGTGATCCACGTCGATCCGACGATCTATCCGCTGCAGCCGGCGTTGCCGGAGCCGTACCGCTCGCGCGATCAATTCGGCCCGTACGCCGTTCCCGCGGATCACTACTTTGCCATGGGCGACAACCGCGACCGGTCGTCCGACTCGCGGTACTGGGGGACCGTACCGCGGTCCATGATCAAGGGGCGGGCGTTCATGGTCTACTGGTCGTTTGCCAGTGTGCCCCCAGCGCCCGACGCGCCGCTCTCGGCGCGTCTGAAGGAGCTGACCGGCGTGGTGATCCACTTCTTCACCGAGACGCGATGGGAGCGGACGTTCTTCATTGTCGACAGCAAATATCACTTCACGCCCGGTCAGCTTCCGGAGCCCGACAGCGGCCTGTAGCATCATGAACGAGCATGCCGATGAATCCGCACTGACACCCGCGCAGAGCGGGGAGGCGACCGTCGTCGACCGCAGCAGCCATTCCATCTCCCGGCGGCGGATCCCGGAGAACGTCCTGAAGGTTCTCTACCGGCTGCACCGCAGCGGCCATCGCGCCTACCTGTGCGGCGGGAGCGTGCGCGACCTGCTGATGAACCGCACTCCGAAGGACTTCGACATCGCCACCGACGCGCATCCCATGGAGATCCGGCGGCTGTTTCGCAACAGCCGCATCATCGGGCGCCGCTTCCGACTGGTGCACGTGATCTTCCAGGACATGATCGTGGAAGTGTCGACGTTCCGGCGGGAGCCGGAGCGCCCCTCGGAGGAGAACGCGGAGCTGCTGATCACCGACGACAACACGTTCGGCTCGCCGCTGCAGGACGCGCGGCGCCGCGACTTCACCATCAACGCGCTCTTCTACAACATCGCCGACTTCTCGGTGATCGACTACGTCGGCGGGCTGGAAGACCTCGGGCAGAAGAAGATCCGGGTCATCGGTGAGCCCGACATCCGCTTCCGCGAGGACCCGGTGCGGATGATGCGGGCCATCGAGTTCGCCTCGCGGCTCGATTTCGAGATCGAGCACGACACCCGGGAAGCGATCCTCCGCCACCGCAACGAGATCCTCAAAGCATCGCCGCCGCGTGTCTCCGAGGAGATCCTGGAACTGCTCCGCCGCGGGTGGTCGCGTGACGCATTCGACCTGATGGTGGAGATCGGTCTGCTCGATCCGCTCCTCCCCGAGGTCGATCGCACCATCGCCGCCGGCCGGACGCCGTACTTCTGGAAAATGCTCGAGGTGCTCGACCGCACGGTACAGTCCGGCCGCAAGATCCCGGATGCCGTGCTGCTATCGGTCCTGGTACTGCCGTGGGTCATCGAGGAGATTGAGAAAGAGGAAGAGCGGCGGCAGGGGAGGATGCGCGTCGTCGAGGTCCT
>DATFUW010000648.1:0-3063 GCA_035260605.1 Thermoanaerobaculia bacterium
GACCGCATCTGGAACTCGGCGTTTCTGGTCAGCGGCGGGCGGACGATCGGGCACTACGACAAGATCCGCCTGGTGCCGTTTGGCGAGTACGTCCCGCTGCGCAAGGCGCTCTTCTTCGCCCACAAGCTGGTGCACGCGGTCGGCAGCTTTCAGTTCGGGACGAACGACACGCCCCTGGTCGGGCTCTTTCGATACGGACCGGCGATCTGCTACGAGATCGTCTTCCCGCAGATCGCCCGCATGCAGGTCGTGCACGGGGCGGGCGTGCTGGTGACCATCACCAATGACGCCTGGTACGACGGCACGTCCGCGCCGCGGCAGCACCTGAATCAGGCGCGGCTCCGCGCCGTGGAGGACGACCGCTACCTGCTGCGCGCGGCCACCACCGGCATCTCCGCCTTCGTCGACCCGACGGGGCGGATCGTGAACGAAATACCGATGAACGAACAGGCCACGCTGTACGCCCGGTTCCAGCCCCGGCACACGGAGACGATGTACGTTCGATTCGGGGACTGGTTCGCGTGGATTGCAGTGGCGGCGATGGGTGTTGTGGTGATCGCACGGGGACGGAAACGGCTAAAGGTTCCTCGTTCGTAGATGGGGTCAGGTCTTGGATTTGGTATTTTCCACAGGGTGTAGCAAATACCAAATTCAAGACCTGACCCCAGATTCTGGAGCGTTCATGAATGAAGAAGTCCTGACTCGCATCCCCGACCTCAAAGACCGTCTCACCTCGGTCCGGAGTTATCTTTGACCTCGACTCCGCGCGGAAGTCGCTGCGGGAGATCGAGCGGAAGATGTCCGCGCCGGGGTTCTGGGACGATCCGGCCGCGGCGCAGGAGGTCGGGCGCAAGCGGTCGCGCATGGAGAAGCGGATCGCAGCCGGCGAGTCGCTGAACACGAAGTCGGAGGAGCTCGACGTTCTGCTCGAGCTCCAGCGCGACGGCGAGAACGTCGACGCGGACATCGAGACCCTCGTCGGTCAGCTCGAGTCGGAGGTCAACGGCGTCGAGATGACCATGAAGCTGTCCGGCGAGCACGACGACCGCGACGCCATCGTGGCCATTCATCCGGGCGCCGGCGGCACGGAATCGCAGGACTGGGCGGAGATGCTGCTGCGCATGTACCTGCGCTACTGCGAGCGCCGGGGCTTCTCCACCGAGACGGTCGACTATCAGGCCGGCGAGGAAGCGGGCATCAAGAGCGCCACGATGATGGTGCGCGGCGATTACGCCTACGGCTATCTCAAATCGGAACACGGTGTGCACCGCCTGGTGCGCATCTCGCCGTTCGATGCCGCCAAACGGCGCCACACCTCGTTCGCCTCCGTCTACGTCTATCCGGACATCGATGAGGAGATCCAGATCGAGATCAACGACAAGGACCTCCGCGTCGACACGTACCGATCGTCGGGGGCCGGCGGGCAGCACGTCAACGTGACCGACTCCGCGGTGCGGATCACGCACCTGCCGACCGGCATCGTCGTCACCTGCCAGAACGAGCGCAGCCAGCACAAGAATCGCGACGTGGCCATGCGCCTGCTCCGCGCCCGCCTCTATCAGGTGGAAATCGACAAGCGGAAGGAAGAGCAGACCCGGCTCGAGGGCGAGAAGAAGGAGATCGGATTCGGAAGCCAGATCCGATCGTACGTCCTGCAGCCTTACCAGCTCGCCAAGGACCTGCGCACCGGATACGAGGTCGGCGACGTGCAGCGCGTGCTCGACGGCGACATCGAGGGATTCATCGAGTCGTACCTCGCGCAGCGCGCCCGGACGAGCGCGGAATGAAGGCCGCGCTCTTCACACCGCTTCCCCCCGAGCGGACCGGTGTGGCGCATTACGCCTCGATTCTGATCCCCGCGCTGGCAAAGGGAGTCGACCTCGAAGTTGTCTCGGCCGAGGACCAACGGCCGGCGTCCGACCTCCGCATCTATCAACTCGGCAACAACCTCCATCACGAATGGATCTACCGCGCGGCGATGGAAATGCCGGGGGTGATCGTCCTGCACGACGTCGTGCTCCATCACCTCATCGTGGAGACGACGTTGGCGCGAGGCGACGTCGAGGGCTATGTCGCGGCAGTGCGCGCCAGCCACGGGGCGGCGGGGGAGGCCTGGGCGCGAGGGAGGGCGGCGGGGCTGCACGGCGAGATCGGCAACTTCCTCTTCCCGGCGTCGGTCGACGTCGCGAACAGGTCGCGCGCAGTCATCGTGCACAACGCCTACGCCGCCGATCGGCTCCGCTCATTCGGCGTCAGCACTCCGATCTTCATCGTTCCGCATCCCTGGGCGGGCGGATCGCGGGTCAGCCGCGGCGAGCCCGACACGATCGGACTCTTCGGCTTCCTGACCTCCGCCAAACGCGCGGACGTCGTGCTGCAGGCATTCGCCCGTGCGCGTGCCACGAAGCCCGCCCTGCGTCTGCTCGTCGTCGGCGAGCCAGCGCCGAACATCGACCCCTCCGCGTTCGCCGCGCGGGGAATCACGTTCACCGGGTTCGTCCCCGACGAAGCATTCGATTCGTACTTCGACCGGGTCGACAGGATCGTGAATCTGCGTTATCCGAGCGCGGGAGAAACCTCGGGCACGCTGATCCGCGCCTTCGCCGCCGGAAAGCCGGTGGCGGTCAGCGACTACGCGCAGTTCGCCGAGTTTCCGGACGACTGCGTCGTGAAGATTCCGCTCGGCGAGAACGAGATCTCTTCCCTCACCAGTTTTTTCCTCGGCGACCTTCACGATCCTTCCGCCCCGCAGCGCCGATGGCTGGAGGAACACGCGCGCGTCGACCTGACCGTGGAGGGCTACGTGGAAGCAATGGAGGCGGGGCTTCGACCGCTCCGCGAACGCGCCGGATCGGAGGAAGCGGCCGCTTCAATTCCGCTTTTTCCGAAGCTGGAGATCATCGGGGCGGGGAGCGGATCGATCACCCTCCGCAATGCCGGCGACACGACGATCCGGACGGAGGTCTACGGCGAGCCGGGATACCGGCTGATCGCCAACGGGTGCTGGCTCGAGCTGCCGCGCGATCTCGCTCCCGGCCAGACGGCCGTGATCGCATTGCCGGC
>DATFUW010000649.1:0-5376 GCA_035260605.1 Thermoanaerobaculia bacterium
ATGCCGTTCGCATCGAGCCCCCGGAAGGATTCCTTCTTTCCGGTGACGAAATGGATCGCGGGCTGCCGCGCCGGCGCCGAGGCCGCGCGCCGTTCCGCGGCCTGCTCTTCGCGAAACGACTGCAGCTCGCGCCACCGTTCGTCGAAGCGCTGCTGATCGAGGTCTTGCGCCGCGATCTGCCGCGCACCGAAGGGCGTTTCCACGTCGATTCCCGCCGGCGTTTTTCGATTCGCCACGGAGGATGTCTGCTTCGGCGTTTCCGCCGGCTGGCTGCACGCAACCGCGCCGATCAGCGCGGTGAGGATGATCGTTCGTTTCATGGGGTGACACAAAGCAAAGTTGCTGCCGTTCGGGTTGCCGGCTTGCCCGCCAACCCGGCTACACTCTTCCGGATGATCACCTGGCTCAAGGTCGCGAATCTGGCCATCGTCGAGGAGCTGACGATGGAGCCGGGCGAGGGGCTGAACGTGCTCACCGGCGAGACGGGGGCTGGCAAGTCGCTGCTCATCGACTCGCTCGAGTTTCTGCGCGGTGCGCGTGGCTCGACGGAGATGATCCGCGCCGGCGCGGAGAAGATGTCCGCCGAGGCGGTGTTCGAGCTGCCGGCGGGGGAGATGATCGTCCGGCGGGAGATTGCGGCGAACGGCCGGGGACGGGTGCTCGTGGACGGCTCCGTCTACGCCGTCCGCGAGCTGAGCGCGGCCATGGACCCGGTGCTGGAGATCCACGGCCAGAGCGACGCCAGGGAGCGGATCGCCGGACAGACCTTCCGGGAGCTGCTCGATCAGTACGCTGGCGACGACGTGCTCCTGGCGTGCACGGGGACGGCGCACCGCGAATGGCGTGATGCCCAGGCGCAGCTCGAACAGCTTTCGAATGCGCAGCGCGACCGGGCGCTGCGACTCGATCTACTGCGCTATCAGATCGACGAGATCGCCGCGGCGAAGCTCGAAGCGGGAGAAGAGGCGCCGCTCCGCGAGGAGCGCAGCATGCTCGCACACGCGGCGGAGATGATCGAGGCCACCGCCGGCGCCTTCCGGGCGATGGAGGAGGACGAAGACTCCGCGCTGGCGCAGCTCGGGCGCGCCATCCACCTCCTGCAGCCGCTGGCGAAGGAGATCGAGCCGGTCGGCAACCTCTCCGCGGAGCTGCAGGAGATCATCTACCGCCTGCAGGACACCGCGCGCACGCTCTCGTCGCTCGGCGAGTCGGCGCGCCACGATCCAGCGCGGCTCGAGGCAGTCGAGGAGCGCCTCGTCACGCTCGAGCGGATGCGGAAGAAATACGGCGGATCGATCGAGGCGGCGATCGCCCATCTCGAGGCCAGCCGCGCGGAATTCGAGCAGCTCCGCGACTACGAATCGAACCTCAGCAGACTTCAGGCGGTCGAGCAGGAAACACGGGCCGCGTATCGGTCGGCGGCCGAAGCGCTGTCGGCAGCGCGCAAGAAGGCCGGCCGCGAGTTCGAATCGGCGATCCAGGGCGAGCTGCACGACCTGGCGATGGAGCGCACCACCGTGCGCGTGTCGGTCGAACCGGGAAGCGAGAGCGAATCGGGTTCCGATCGCGTCGAGATCCTCGTAGCCCCGAACCGCGGCGAGGAGCCGAAGCCGATGCAGCGCATCGCTTCCGGCGGCGAACTCTCGCGAATCCAACTGGCGATCGCCGCCGCGCTGTTCAAGGCCTCGCCGGGCGCCGCGGGGGCCACGCTGGTCTTCGACGAGATCGACGCCGGCATCGGCGGGCGGGTGGCGGAAGTCGTGGGGCGCAAGCTGCAGGAGCTCGCGGCATCGAACCAGGTCATCTGCGTGACGCATCTGCCGCAGATCGCCAGCTTCGCAGCGGCGCACTTCTTCGTCTGGAAAGAGGACGCGGGGGGGCACACGTGCGCGCGGATCCGCCGCCTCGACGATGCCGAGGAGCGGGTGCAGGAGATCGCGCGGATGCTCGGCGGGGAGAAGGTCCCCGCCTCCGCGGTGCTGCACGCGCGCGAGCTGCTCGACGGTGCGCGGCGCAAGCCGGCGCGGGCGCGCACGTGAAGCGCTGGAGCGTGCAGGGGGAGCCGTCCGCGGCGCAGATCGAGGCCATCGCTGCGCTGATCGGCGGCGGCGGGATCGTGCTGATGCCGACGGACACGATTTACGGGCTGCACGCGCTCCCGTCCGTGGCGCCGCGTGTGGCCGGTCTGAAACGGCGTGACGAATCGAAGCGCTTCGTCACCATCGCCGCATCGGCCGCGCAGCTCGCGTCCGCCGGGATCGACGTCCCGGATCCTCTGCGCGAACTCTGGCCGGCGCCGCTCACCGCGGTGCTCCGCCACGGCGGGGGCACGATCGCCGTGCGCGTCCCCGCGGTCGCGTGGCTCCGCGATCTGCTCGAACGCACCGGCCCCTTGATCTCCACGAGTGCCAACCGGTCGGGAGAGCCGTCGCTGACCGATCCGAAGGCGCTCGATCCCGACCTCGGCGTCGCGCTCGACGGCATCGTCGATGCCGGCCGGCGAGAGGGAACGCCGTCGACGATCATCGATTTCACCTGCAACGAGCCCTGCTTCCTCCGCGAGGGCGATCCGGAATTCGTCGCCAACGTGCGAAAAAAACTCCTTCGTTCTGATTAGAATGGGCCATGTGCCCCCGCCTCCGGTGGTTTCCCATCCTCCTCCTGGCCTGTGCATCTCCGCTCTTCGCTGCCCTTCCGGAGGTCCCCGTTTCCGCTCCGGTCTACGGCGGCGCTCCCGGAAACCAGAGCGACGCGATGATCGCCTCGAATGGCGATCAGTTCCTGGCCGTCTGGCCGGACGGACGCGACCGTCATGCGCAGGTGTCGTACGCCGCACGGATCGACGCCGACGGCACTCTGCTCGATCCGACCGGGATCCGGATTCCGATGCCGAACCTCTTCGGCGTCTTGTGGACCGGCGATTCGTATGTGGTGCTCGACCGGATTCAGAACATCACCGCCGGGGAGTCGACCTGGTCGGTCGCCGCGATGCGGATCGATGCCGCCGGACGGATCGTCGACGGTCCCCGGGACGTCTTCGGCCATCCGCTGACGGACTATCCGAGCGCCGCGGCGACGAACGGCGCGAATATCGTGGTCCCGTACGGCGATCGGGTTGCCGTCCTCGACGCGCATGCCAATGTCGTCCGGCAGGACGTGCCACTGCCCGATCTCGTGCCGCATGCATTCGTCACCGGAATCGCCTCGAACGGCTCCGGCTATCTGATCACCTGGGAAGGGCATAGCGGTCTGTTGACGCTCCTCGGTCTGATCACTCTCGATTCGTCCGCGAATGTGCGGGCCAGTTTTCAGCTCGGCACCTCCGTGCTCGTAGCGGTCGCTTCGGACGGCGACTCCTATCTGCTGCTCACCAGAGACCCGGCAACGTACCAACTCTCCGCCCGGCGAATCACCGACAAAGCCGAGGCATTCGATGCTCCGCAGGTTCTTGCCGGGATCGACGGCACGTCATCCGCGCTGGTCGTATGGACGGGAACGGAATACGTCGTGGCTCCCGCATCGGGATTCGGAACGGACGCGGCGGGGATGCGGCTCGACTCGACCGGACACTTTCTCGGCGCGACGCCGATCGCATTGCGCCGCACCGGGCAGGTGAATGTCGCCGCCGCGACGAACGACGGCCGCCTCGCCGTGCTGTCGCACGCGTCGGGCTCGGCCGACACGAACGAGACCGATCTCTACGCCACGCTGATCGACAGCAACTCGTGGACGGAGGGAGACGCGATGCTCGTCTCCCGGAGCGCGGTGGAACAAACGGGCGTCTCGGTGGCAGCGAGCGACCGCAACCTGCTCGTGGTGTGGCAGGAAGCGACCGGAATCCGCGCGCGGCGGGTCTCGTTCGACGGACGGCCGCTCGATCCGGAACCGGCGCTGATTTCCACGGGGACGAACCCCAGGGTCGTCTTCAACGGTTTCGTTTACCTACTCACGTCGGTGGAGAACCAGGCCATCCGCATCCGCCGCATCGCCCCCGATGGCGGCGCACCGACCGATGGCGGTACGGTCCCGATGGGGCAGTGCGGCGGCTCGTACGACGTCGCCAGCGGCGGTTCCGGGACGCTCCTGGCCTGGACCGATTGCCGGATGCGCACGCTCGAAGCAGTGCGCATCGACGCCGCCGGCATGCCCGACGGATCTCCGGTCGCGCTGTCGCCTCCGACAATGACCACCGCCAATCCGTCGATCGGATGGAATGGCACGGAGTATCTCGTCGCCTTCGAAGAGATGATCGCGATCCCGTGGATAATCCTCGCTCCCGTCTCCCCGGGGCGCCCGAACGTGCGCGCGGTCCGCCTCACGCCCGGCATGACGCTGCTCGATTCGCAGCCCATCGCCGTCGCGGTCACGGATCAGGAGAGCAACGGCAGTCCGCGCGTGGCATCGAACGGCAGCGATTTTCTCATCGCCTGGACGAACGGCTGGCCGGCGGAGGGCCGCGCGCTGCGCATCGATAACGACGGAAATGCGCTGGACTCCGAACCGATGCGCCTCGCCGGCGGCAGCATCTCCAGCGTACTGTGGGACGGATCGCGGTACGCGATCGCGTATTCCACGGACGACGGCGACGCGCTGCTGACGCACTTCGCGCAAAATGATCGTGTGGTCATCAGCGCGACGTCGGACTTCGAGAGCACACCGATGCTCGTGCGCGCGGGCTCGAACATCGTCGCGGCATATCTTCGGACGGCGACGGAAAACGTTTACGGCGGCGTCTCGCGTGCGTTTCTTCGCGAACCGGGAACGCCACGCATGCGTGCCATTCGAGCGCGTTGATCACACGCGCCGGTGCACGCAAAACCGTCGACGCTGGTTGCACTTACCGGGAATGAACGGTGATTCAGCGAAACGGGGATTTTCCGCTTTGCACAGGAGCTGCGGAAAACACTGCTGAAAAAGCTGTGCAAAACGCTGCACGGCGCAAAAAAACGGCGCGATTCAGCGAATTGCACAACCGGTTGGGCGCAGCGATGCAACTCCCAGTAGGACCGTCACTTACCCGTGTTTTACCTCGGCAGTAGCAGCGCGGTTTGTGCACCCCCGTTCACACAGAATTCACTTTCCACAAAGCAGCCGAAAATTTGCCGTCCATCCGTACGGTGATTTGACGCCCAATTTATGCGGGTTCCCGCACCGGGGCGTCAGTTATTGTGCGCGGGGGGCACTCAAGGATGCGCAAAAAAACGCAGCGCGACCGTCGCCAATCCGAGGAATGAGAAGAACCCGCAGACGTCGGTGAACGTGGTGACAAAAATCGAGGATGCGATCGCCGGATCGAATCCGAATCGCCGCAGTCCCAGCGGAACGAGACCGCCGGCAATTCCGGCGACGACGAGATTGAAGACCATCGCGCAGAAG
>DATFUW010000650.1:0-3393 GCA_035260605.1 Thermoanaerobaculia bacterium
AGAGCAGCTTACCGACCGTCCCCTGGCCGCTCTTCACCTGTCCGGTGATGGCATTCAGGTTGTTCGCCGTGGTGTCGAGGTCGGCGGAGAGCTTGCGCAAATTATCGACGACCCCGTGCAGGTTCTCGCGATTTTCGCCCAGGGTTCCGTTGAGGTTGTCCGCGACTTTCTCGATCGACGCGGTGAGCTGCGGAATCGAAGTTCGCAAATCGGCGCTGATGGCCCGGATGTTGGTCATGGTGGCATCGACGTTTGTCCGGTTCGCGGCCACGAGCTCGCGCATCTGCACGGTGACCTGCCGGATGTTCTCCACGATGTCCTGCAGACGCTGTTGCCCTTCGGGGCCGGCCATCACGGCGCGCAGCGATTCGGTGATCGCCTTGACGTCGGTGGCGATCGCCGAGACCTGGTTTGTGACCTGATCGATCGACGCCGGCTGGGTGCCCTGCAGCACGATCGTCTTGTCCGGCGGGACCTGCGGCGCGTTTTGCGTCCCCGGCTCGAGCTCCACGTACTTCTCGCCGAGCAGGCCGAGGTTGGCCACGCGCGCCGTGGCATTGTCGTGCAGTTGCACGTCGCTCTCGATCTCCATCGTCACCTGCGCCTTGCCGTCCGGACGCAGCTTGATGTCGGTGACCTTACCGACGCGCACGCCGGCGACGCGCACCGGGGACTTGTTGTCCAGCCCCGCGACGGAGTCGAACACCGCTTCGACCTTCCGCGCCCCGCCCTCGCGGCTCACGCGCACGTCTTCGATCTTCAGAATGAAGTAGCCCAGCACGGCCAGGATGATCAGCATGAAAATGCCGACTTTTGCTGCGGACGACATCAGCGGACCCCGTTTCCCTTGCGATTGTAGAGCGGATCGATTCCCGCCTTGCGGAGCATCTGAAACAGCGAAGCAAGCGGCAATCCAACCACATTCGTGTAGCTGCCATGAATCGAATCGATGAACATCCCGCCGACGCCCTGCGCCGCATACCCGCCGGCCTTGTCCAGCGGCTCGCCGGTCCGCACGTACCACGCGATGTCGCCCGGCGTGAGCGCGAGCATCCGGACCTCGGTCGTGGCCACGTGCGTGTCGGCCCAGTGCGGCGTGATGCGCTCCAGCGTCACGCCGGTGTGCACGACGTGCGTCTGCCCGGAGATGAGCGTCAGCATTCGCGCGGCGTCAGCCGGGTCGGCCGGCTTCTCCAGCAGCGCATCGCCGAGGACCACCGTGGTGTCGGCGGCGATCACCCAGCGCGACGGATTCCGCTCCGCCACCGCGCGCGCCTTCTCGCGCGACAGCCGCGCCACGTACTCCTCGGGCGTCTCGTTCTCGCCCGGGACCTCCGGGATGTTGCTGGGGATGATGTCGAACTCCAGGCCGATCGACGCGAGCAGCTCGCGACGGCGCGGCGAGGACGACGCGAGAATGAACGGCTCACTCATCGGTGTGTGATGCTCAGGATGGCCACGAACCGCGCCTCGGCGAAGATCCGGTAGAGGATTCGCAGCCCGTCCGCGTGCAGGCTCCACGTCCCCCGCAGCGGCTCGTACAACGGCGCGCCGCAGATCGGATCGTCATCGATCGCTTCCAGCGCCTGCCGCGCCGCCGCGCGCTCTTCCCCGCTCAACGCGCGCCATTGCGGAAGCACGGATTCGGCGATGCGCAGGCGATCGTTCCACATCACGCAACAGGCAATGATGAAGGATCCATGATGATCGGCAAACGGTTCCTCATGCATCACTCCTCATCCATCATCTCCTCCACCACCACGATCGCTCCCCGCCCGACCTCCTGTTCCGCGCGGACGATCTGCGCGCGGAGCGCCGCGTCGTTGCCCACCTCGAGAGTCTCGCGCAGCGCGAGGTATTCATCCCAGGAGACGAGGATGGCCACGGGACGGCCGTTGCGCTCGAAGATGGTGCGCGCGCCGCTGACCTCACACTCGGCGACGAGCGGCCGCGCGTCCGGAGGAAGGTCGAGAATCTCGAACCGTTTTTCCATTCCCAAACAGGCTCTCGAGGTAGGCGTGGAAGTCGTCGGCCAGCGCCGGATGCCGGAGCGCATAGTCGACGGTCGCTTTCAGATAGCCGATCTTCTCGCCGGCGTCGTAGCGCTTCCCCTCGAAAATCACACCATAGAAGTCACCCTGCTGCACGAGCTGGCGCATGGCGTCGGTCAGTTGGATCTCGCCGCCGGCGCCGCGTCCTGTCTTCTGCAGTAACACGAAGATCTCCGGCGGCAGGATGTATCGCCCGATGATCGCGTAATGCGACGGGGGCTTGCTCTTCGGCTTCTCCACCATGTCGGTGATGCGGAAGCGCCGCCCGCCGGCGGCCGATCCGGCCACCACGCCGTAGCGCGTGGTCTCCTCGGCCGGCACTTCCATCAGCGCCACCACCGGCCGTCCCGTCTCCTCGAAGACGCGCCGCATCTGCTGCAGGCACGGCTCTTCGGCCAGGATCACGTCGTCCGGCAACACGACGGCGAACGGCTCGTTTCCGACCGCGTCCCGGGCCACGAAGACCGCGTGTCCCAGGCCGAGGGCCTCCTTCTGCCGCACGGCGATGAGGTCGACCATGCTGCTGACGGTCTCCACTTCGGCCAGCAGGTCGAACTTCTGCCGCTCGCGGAGCGAGCGCTCCAGCTCCGAAGTGCGGTCGAAGTGGTCGAGGATGGAGTCCTTACCGTTCGAAGTGACGATGATCAGCTTGTCGAATCCGGAGTCGCGCGCTTCTTCGATCCCATACTGCAGAATGGGTTTATCGACCAACGGTAGCATTTCTTTGGGGATGACCTTGGTCGCCGGAAAGAAGCGAGTGCCGAACCCGGCACACGGGAAAACGCAGGTTCGCAGTCTGGGCATCGGAGTCGTAGCATACAGGATCGGATGGAGAGCCGGCTCTCCAGCCGGCTCGCGACACGGCGCCGAGTTTGCTAGGCGCCTGCAGGTAGAATCTCGGTTTGGGCGGGCATGCGTAGACTCCTCCTTTTTGTCCTGCTGGCGGCGGTGGCAGCGCCGGTTTCGGCGCAATGGCGTCGCGGAGGCCTCTATGGCGCCGACGTCCGCGCGCTGATCATCGATCCGGCGCACCCCGACACGCTCTACCTCGGCACGAGCGGCGGAGAGGTCTACGTCTCCACCGACGGCGCCCGCACCTGGCGGAACCCGCGCGGCAGCGTCCCGTTCCCCGGCTACGTCGTCGACAGCCTGGTGCTCGACCGCGAAGGACGGCTCTGGGCTGCATGCTGGGGGCTGTGGGGCGGCGGCGTGATCGCCGTCTCGGACGACGGCGCGCAAACCTGGACGCGCCGCGACGCAGCGCTGCAGGACTTCTCCGTCCGCGCGGTCGACGTCGATCCCCACGATGCGAACTTCGTCATTGCCGGCGGCCTCACGGGCG
>DATFUW010000651.1:0-3333 GCA_035260605.1 Thermoanaerobaculia bacterium
GCATAATCTGTGGGTATGGCCCGCGAAAAGACCCTCATCCCGGAGGTCGTCGAACCCGAAGAGGCGCTGCCCGCCGATCTGGCCGCCCTCCGGCGCTTCGCCTGGCTGATGGACGCCTGGCTGCCGATTCCGGGAACCAGCAAACGGGTGGGGCTCGATGCGGGCATCGGCCTCATTCCGGGGATCGGAGACATCATCGGCGGGATCCTGTCGGCATGGATCGTGGTCGGCGCGCTGCGCCACCGCGTGCCGTTGCTGCACGTCTCACGGATGGTGCTAAACATTCTGCTCGACGTCTTCATCGGGGAGATCCCGATTGCCGGAGACATCTTCGACTTCGCGTTCGAAGAGAACACCATCAACATGAAGCTGCTGCTCAAACACCGCAACCGGAGCCGGCCTCCGCGTTCGCTCGTCGGCATGTTTCTGGTGGTCGCCGGCGTGATGCTGGTCGTCCTGTTGGTCGATGTGGCGATCACCGTGGCGATTCTCTACGCCTTGATCCGGCTGCCGTACCCGCACTGATGCTGTTCCGCAAGCGAAAACGCCCGCGCTATCCGAACCGGCAGCGTCTGCCGATCATCCGGCGGAAGCTCCCGATGCGCTACCACATGCGCCACCAGTTCGGGACACACGACCTGGCGTTTCTGCAGTCGATGTACGCGCTGACCGGCTCGCAGCTTTCGGAGGGGAACCGGGTCGAGATCCTGAAGAACGGAGTGCGGATCTTTCCCTCGATGCTGGCGGCGATCCGCGACGCGCGCCACACGATCAACCTCGAGTTCTACATCTTCTGGGATGGAGACGTCGGGCGCCGGTTCGCGGAAGCGCTGGCCGAGCGCGCGCGGGCGGGCGTGCAGGTCAAGGTCATCCTCGACGCAGTCGGCTCGGCGACCATGTCCGACTCGCTCATCGATTTCCTCCGGCGCAACGGGGTCGACCTGGAGTGGTATCACCCTCTGCGCTGGTACACCCTCTCCCGCATGAACCACCGGACGCACCGCAAGCTGCTGGTGGTGGACGGCGAGATCGGGTTCTGCGGAGGCGTGGGGATCGCCGACGAATGGGAGGGCGACGCCGACGCGCACAATCACTGGCGCGACACCGTGGTGCGCGTCGAGGGGCCGGTGGTCACGCAGATGCAGTTCGCCTTCATCGACAACTGGGTCAAGAGCCGCGGCGAACTGCTGACCGGCCTGCACTATTTCCCGCCGGTCGAGCCGCGGGGCAGCCACGTAACGCAGATCATCAAGTCCTCGCCGACGGAAGGGAGCTCAGCGGCGAAGCTGCTCTATGTCGTATCGATCGTCAGCGCGACGAAGTCGATCTACATCAGCACCGCTTATTTCGTCCCCGACCGCGATACCGCGCGGGCCCTCGAGGCCGCGGTCCGCCGCGGCGTCGACGTACGCGTGATCGTCCCCGGCGAGTACACCGATGTGCCGCTGGTGCGCCAGGCCAGCCGCATGCACTACGAGATGCTCCTGCGCCGCGGCATCCGCATTTACGAATACCAGCAGACGATGATGCACGCCAAGACCATGGTCGTGGACGGCATCTGGTCGACCATCGGCTCGTCGAACTTCGACGACCGCAGCTTTCGCCTCAACGACGAAATCAACGTCAACATCTACGACGAGCAGATCGCCGTGGAAATGGAAGCGATGTTCTTCGACGACCTGCAGCGCTGCGAGGAAATCAACCTCCGCAAATGGTTCCGCCGGCCGGTCTGGGCGCGCGTCAAGGAGGCGATCGCCGACGTGTTTCACCCGCAATTGTGACCCCCACCAGTGGAGTGCGCCTCGCCCCATTCGCTGGGGATCGAGACGTGAAGCAACGAATCACCGGTCCCAAACGATCGTTTACACGCCACTACTGCCATGTATCAGCCACAGCGGGTGCACCGCTGCGAACTGGCGGCGCGAGATCAAGGAGTGAGGAGGAAGCGATGCGGGACATCGTTGACGACGAGCGACGCCGCAGATCGCGACGCCAGTTCGCAGCCCGTCGGGTTGTGGCTGATACACGCCACTAGGGAAGCTCTGAACAAGTCCGATGGTCGTCGTTGCGGGGGCGCCGCGTCGGATGCGAGCCGGGGCGACGCAGGCGATGCGGGGCCATCGTCGAGCAGCGACGGCGAAGCAGACGATGCGGCGCCGCCCGCAACCCGCAGGGCTGATGGCGACGGCCATTGGACTTGTTCAGAGCTTCCCTAGGAGTCTGCGCGGCAGAAATGTCCGACGCGAGAAAGTGGATGCTATACCCTGTGGAAAATACCAAATTCAAGACCTGACCCCATCCTAGAGATTCGCCCAGTCCGTGTGCACGAACGGCGCGTTCGGTCCCTTGTCGTTCCGCTGGTACGTGTGCGCGCCGAACAGGTCCCGCTGTGCCTGCGTGAGGTTCTGCGGCAGGTCGGCGCTGCGGTAGGCGTCGAAGTAAGCCAGACTTCCGGAGAGCGCCGGAACGGGGATGCCGTTCGACTGTGCGAATGACACCGTGCGACGCCACGCGGCCTCGGACTCCCTGACCAGGCTGGTGAACTCTTTGGCCAGCAGAAGATTCCGCAGATCGGGCTTCTCCTCGTACGCGCGCATGATCGAGTCGAGGAACTTCGCGCGGATGATGCACCCGGCCTTCCAGATGCGCGCCATCTCGCGCATGTCGATGTTCCACTTCCATTCCGCGGAGCCGGCCTGGATCAAGGCCATCCCCTGTGCATACGAGCAGATCTTCGATGCGTACAGCGCATCGTGAACGTCCCGGATGAACTGCTTCCGATCGCCGCGCGCCGCCGGCGCGGGCGCCGCTCCGAGCACTTTCGACGCCGCCACCCGCTCCTCCTTCATGCTCGACAGCACGCGCGCATCGATGGCCGCCGCGATCGTCGGCACCGGCACCCCGAGGTCGAGCGCCACCTGCGCGGTCCACTTGCCCGTTCCCTTCTGCCCCGCCTTGTCGAGGACCTTCTCCACGAGCGGCGCGCCGCTCTCCGGATCCTTCACACGAAAGATGTGCGCGGTGATCTCGATCAGGAACGACTCCAGATTCCCGCGGTTCCACTCCCCGAAGATCTCGGCCAGTTCGGCGGCGTTCGCTCCCAGCCCCTTGCGCAGCATCTCGTAGGCTTCGGCGATCAGTTCCATGTCGCCGTACTCGATGCCGTTGTGCACCATCTTCACGAAGTGTCCGGCGCCGTCGGTGCCGACGTGCGTCACGCACGCGCCGGAGTCGCTCTTCGCGGCGATCGCTTCGAACACCGGCCGGATCGCTTCCCACGAATGGTCCGAACCTCCCGGCATCAGCGAGGGACCGTGTCGCGCCCCCTCCTCT
>DATFUW010000652.1:0-3807 GCA_035260605.1 Thermoanaerobaculia bacterium
CTCGTCATGGTTCGCGCAGGCGGTCCTCTCGCGCCAGATTGGCCGCCGCGCGGAGCTGTCCGTCATCCCGACGTTCGTGACCGACGCGGGCCGCATGGTGAACGGAACGACCTCGGTCGCGCTCTTCCGCACGGCGTTCAACGTGCCGGTCAGCGCCGCAGTGATGCTGCATCAGAACCTCAGCCTGGTCGCCGAGTTCATCCCCGCAAATCGCGACCTTCCCTCCTCGCTGCACGGCAACTATGGCTGGGCGGCCGGACTGAAGAGCGTCATCGGCGGCCATTTCTTCGAGATCCTGCTGACCAACAACAACGCCACGGAAGCCGACCAGTACACGACCTCGACATACATGGGCTCGCCGCTGCGCCGGGGCGATCTGCACCTCGGCTTCAACATCGAACGCCGCTTTTAGCACGCCCTCCCTCTCCTTTGCCCGGCTGGCCGCCGGTTTGCAGATTTACAGCGGTGCATGCAGTGCCCCGAATGCAAAGCCAGCCTCGAAGCGGGCGCGCGGGTGTGCACCGGCTGCGGCCTGATTCTGATCTCCGTGCCGGTCCCCAGGCGCCGGGCGGAGGACTTCGCCTCGAAGCGGCGCCGCTCCTCGGACCGCGACGCAATCTCGTGTCAGTACTGTCACGGTGAGATCGATGCGGCGTCGATCCGCTGCCGGCACTGCGGCGACATCGTCAACGACGACTACTACCGCGAGCGGGCCAGGCGGACCCGGGCGCGGATCAACTACGTGAGCTGGGTCGCCTACATCTTCGGCCTCGGCGCGCTGCTCGTCTTCCGCCCCGTGGGCCTGCTGTCGGTCGCCGCCGGACTGCTGCTTTCGATCCTCTACTACGCCATTCCCGTCGAGCCACCGCCAGTCGGCTCGCGGACGAGATCCGATCGATTCAAGCGTCTGCTCCGGCAGGTCCGCCTGGAGCGCGTGGCCATCCCCCTCCCGCATTTCCGGAACAAGAAGCTGATCTTCGTCGGCACGCCCCTGATCGCCGCGTTGATCGGGTTCTCGACCAACCTCTTCCTGCTGCAGGAACCGATGAACCGCATCCTGCACGACAACGCCTCGTTTCAGGGAATGGAGGTCTGGACGCACTACGAGTACTGGATCGTTCCCGGCGTGGTGGTGTACGACCTGCGCGATCTGAGCTTCCGGCAGACGCCGATCGACGTGCACACGGCGTTTCTCGAATTTGCCAAGGACCTCCGCACGCGGTCGTTCAAGCGGGTGGAACTGTCGTACCGCGGGACGGAGAAGTTCGAGATCGACGGCGCCGCCTTCCACCGGATCGGCGAGGAGTACGCAAAGCGCAACTTCGACTTCGTCCTCTACACCATGCCGCGGCTCTTTCACTCCGTGCGTCCGGGATATCATCCCGCTTCCGGCGAGTCCGGCCGCGACGCCCTCCTCGAGTTTCACCGCGCCTGGTATGGCGACGACCAACTCACGCGCAGCGTCTCGAACGGGCTGTAGTGGGAGCAGGGATGGGGGTCAGGTCTTGCATTTGGTATTTTCCACAGGATGTAGCAAATACCAAATGCAAGACCTGACCCCCATCCAGCCGTTCCTCACAGCAGGTTCGCCGCGGCCAGCTCCCGTTCCAGGCTGAACGGATCGTGGAACTGGAACGAGGTCATGCCCACCGTCCGCGCGGCGAGCACGTTCTCCAGCATGTCATCGACGAATGCGGCCTGGGAGGGAAGTGACCCGATCACTTCGAGCGCCCGGCGGAACATCTCCGGATCGGGTTTCGCGCAGTGAAAACGGTAGGAAAAGATGAAGCGGTCGTCCTTTTCGAACAGGGCCGCGAACTTACGCGGGATCAGCTCGGCATGGACCTCGTTCGAGTTCGACAGGAAGGCGATGCGATAGCGCTTCCGCAGCTGCTCCAGCAGCCCTTCGATCCCCGGCATCGGACCGTTGAAGAAATCGGACCATGTCTCCTGCAGGTCGTGCTGCGACCCTCGGTAGCCGGCCTTGTCGCAGAGGAAGTCGTAGAACTCGGCGAAGCTCACGGCACCGCGCTCCATGTCGCGATACGCGCCCGGCGCCTCGAACAGATCGACGAGCTCGTCGCGCTGCACCGCGGCGCGTTTGCAGATGTTCTCCAGCACCCGCTCGTAGGCGAGCCGGATCACCGTGTTGCCGAGGTCGAAGATGAACCAATGGATGTCTGCCATCGCCTACATTCTGAAGACTCCGAACCGCGGCGCTTCGATCGGGGCGTTGTAGCTGATCGACAGAGCCAGCCCGAGGACCGTGCGCGTCTCCGCGGGATCGATGATGCCGTCGTCCCAGAGGCGCGCGGTGCTGTAGTACGGATTCCCTTCGGTCTCGTATTTCTGCAGGACGGGATCGGCGATCCCGCGCTCCTCCTCGGGGGCCAGCGTCTTTCCCTCACGCGCAAGCTGATCGCGCTTGACGGTGGTCAGCACGCCGGCCGCCTGCTCCCCTCCCATCACGCTGATCCGCGCGTTCGGCCACATCCAGAGGAACCGCGGCGAATAGGCACGCCCGCACATGCCGTAGTTCCCGGCGCCGAACTAGCCGCCGATGATCACCGTGAACTTCGGCACGGTCGAGTTGGCGACGGCATGAACCATCTTCGCCCCGTCTTTGGCGATGCCTCCCCGCTCATACTGCTTTCCAACCATGAACCCGGTGACGTTCTGCAGAAAGATGAGCGGGATTCTCCGCTGGTTGCACAGCTCGATGAAGTGCGTGGCCTTGAGGGCTGATTCGGAAAAGAGCACGCCGTTGTTGGCCAGGATGCCGGCCTGATATCCAAAGATCCGCGCGAATCCGGTCACCAGGGTCGGCCCGTAGCGCTCCTTGAATTCCTGGAAGCGCGAGCCGTCGACGATTCGGGCGATCACTTCGCGGACCTCGTACGGTCGGCGCACGTCCTGCGGAATGACGCCGTAGAGCTCCTTCGGATCGAACTGCGGATCTTCCGCCTCGATGCGGGACGATGGCTCGCGCTTGCCGTGCCGCAGGTTTTCGACGATGTTGCGCACGATGGCGATGGCGTCGTGGTCGTCCTCCGCGAAATGATCGGCCACGCCGCTGATGCGCGTGTGCACGTCGGCCCCGCCGAGGTCCTCGGCCGTGACCTCCTCCCCGGTTGCCGCCTTCACCAGCGGCGGCCCGCCGAGGAAGATCGTCCCCGTTCCCGTGACGATTACCGCTTCGTCCGACATGGCAGGAACGTAGGCGCCGCCGGCGGTGCACGATCCCATGACCGCGGCGATCTGCGGGATCTCGCGCGCCGACATCACCGCCTGGTTGTAGAAGATCCGGCCGAAATGCTCGCGGTCGGGAAAGACTTCGTCCTGCAGCGGAAGGAATGCGCCGCCGGAATCGACGAGGTAGATGCACGGCAGCCGGTTCTGCAGCGCGATCTCCTGCGCGCGCAGATGTTTCTTCACCGTCATCGGGAAATAGGTGCCGCCCTTCACCGTGGCGTCGTTCGCCACGATCATGCATTCGCGCCGCTGCACGCGTCCGATGCCGGTGACGATCCCGGCCGCGGGCGCCTCGCCGCCGTACATGTCGTTGGCCGCCAGCGCCGAGAGCTCGAGAAAGGGCGTGTCGGGATCGAGGAGCGCCGCGATCCGCTCCCGCACCGGCACTTTGCCCTGGGCCTTGTGCCGCTCCATGTACTTCGGACCGCCTCCGGCACGCGCCGCCGCGAGCCGATGACGCAGGTCGTCGACGAGCGACTGCATCCGCTCGCGGTTGGCGCGGAACGCGGAGTCCGCGGGGTCGATGTGCGTTTCCAGCCGTTCCATTCGTGGCGG
>DATFUW010000653.1:0-2199 GCA_035260605.1 Thermoanaerobaculia bacterium
CCTGCGGGTGTTCGAGGAGACGCGCAAACGGGGCGTGCTGATCGGCAAGGGCGGCCTGTTCGGGAACGTCATTCGTCTCGGCCCGCCGCTGATCGCCACGAAGAGCGACATCGACGTACTGATCGACGCACTCGACCACGCATTTGCCACCGTCTGACGCGGCACGACACGAATGAGACGGAGCCGTCGCGCCACCGCCCTGGTGTGCTTCGTGGCCATCGCCGCTTCGCCTCTCCTCGCCGAGGCGGCGCCGACGATCCACCTTCCGGAGCCGGCGCGGGTGCAGGCCCGTCATCGCCAACACGCCGATGGCGCGCGCGGCCGGCGAATCGGCGACGCCGCCGCCGCTCTCGGTCTGCGCGGGATCGTGGGCGCGGGAATGTCGGAAACGCCCGGCGCGCTCTACGGCAAGCCCGGCGCGGGAAACATCCCCGGGCAGACTGACGCGGAGGCAGCGCGGAATTTTCTGCACGCGTTCGCCCCGGTGTACGGCCTCTCGCCTTCGGACATCCAAAATACGACCGTGCATGAGCGCCCCGGCTTCCTCCCGGGTCACCGCGAAGTGATCGTGCAGCAGACCATCGCCGGACGCCCGCTGTATGGATCGGGCCTGCATCTGCACCTCGGTGAGAACCATGCATTCCTGGCCGCGGTCGGCGATCTGTACGGAAATCTCCACTGGGCCGGGAACGCGGCCTTGACCGCCGATCAGGCATCCACCCCCGCTGGAGTGGCGATCGACCGTATCGTTCCTCCGCACGGTCTCGGGCCGGTGCGCGGCGCGCGATTCGACCAGACCATCGCCAGCGAGGTCGCCTACCCTCTTGGCGACGAGGCCAGGCCGGCGTTCCTCTTCTCCGGAATCGTCGCCGCCAACGGCATCGATCTGTTCGATGTCGTGGTCGACGGCAACTCCGGCCAGGTTCTGGAGATCGTCAGCCGCACGTCGTATTCGCAGGGACAGGTCTTCCAGAACGTCAGTGCCGCGCCGCAGAGCCCGCAGCCGACCGCCACGATCGGCGTCGTTCCGCCGACCCCCAACCCACCGGCGTACGTCGCGCGCGTGACGATTCCGTATACCGCCTTCCTCACCGGAACGACGCTCTCCGGAAATCTGGCGAACGTCCGCGAGTATCAGGCCTGGACCGGACAACTGCGGAGCGCGTCATCCGGAAACGCGATCTCCTCCGCGACCGCCGACTTCTCGTTCACGCTGAACATCGGCCCGGGGCAGCCCGACATTCGAAACTATCCGCAGGCCACCGGGACGAATCTCTTCTACCTGCTCAATTCCCTGCACGACTACTTCTATGCGCTCGGATTCGACGAGGCGCACGGGAACTTCCAGGTCGATAACGGGATCAAGGGCGGGCTCGGAAACGACCCGGTGATCGGATTCGTACAGCAGGGCTCCGGCGCGCCGGGGCAGGCCGAGTACGCGTCCGACAACGCGAACATGTCGACGCCGGGGGACGGCCAGTCGCCGCTGATGGCCATGTACGTCTTCGGCGGCTCGGGAACACCGCCGACCCGGAGTTTCTTCGCCGATTCGGCACTCGATCCGGACGTCGTGTTCCACGAGTTCACCCATGGCGTGACCGAGCGCCTGGTCCCCGGCGCCTTCCCCTACGCCGGCCAGTCCGGCGCGATGAACGAAGGCAACAGCGACTTCTTCTCGCTGAACATCCAGATCCCGCAGACCGCGCCGGTGGCCGGGGCGTATCCCATCGGCTCGTATTCGGTGCAGGACTTCACCAGGGGGATCCGCCATTACCCGTACTCGACGAACACCGCGGTGAATCCTCTGACCTACGCGAATCTCGGCACGATCGACCAGGCCCCCGAGGTGCACAACGACGGCGAGATCTGGGCGAGCGCGCTGTGGCAGATGCGCGGACAACTGATCAACGCCCTGGGGTTTGCGGAAGGACGGACGCGCGCCGGACAACTGGACATCGATGCGCTGCAACTGCTCCCCTCGAATCCGACCTACGTCGATTTCCGCAACGCGATCCTCACCGCGGACGAAGGCCGCTATGCCGGTGCGGACACGGCGCAGATCTGGAACGGCTTCGCCACCCGGGGCCTCGGCGCGCTCGCGGCCGGCGGCCTCGACGCCGACTCCATGCATGTGCTCTCGGATACCTCGATTCCCAGCAGTGCGGCCCGCGTTCGCCTGTGGGAATCCTCGTTCATTGC
>DATFUW010000654.1:0-2915 GCA_035260605.1 Thermoanaerobaculia bacterium
TGCTGCGAAGGAGTACTTTTTTGAGTGCCTTCTGGCGGAGACGCCCCCGCATGTAAACGAGTTCGCCGACCGACTTGGGCTGACGCCCACTCAACTCAGCAAGCGCTTCCTCAAACCATGGGTATCCCGCCGAGCGATTACCTGAAGCGCCGGCAAATCGCATATGCAAGGCGTCTCCTCCGAATGACGGACCAGTCCACTACGAAGATCGGTTACGCGTGCGGCCTTCGCACGCGATCGGCATTCTTCAAAGCGTACCGGCGGGTCACCGGCGAGACACCGACGGCTTTCCGCCTTCGCAAGCGAGCCGAACAATAGGGGGCATCAGGAAATCGAGTGGGTTGATCGGCTGTGGGAAAGCGGGAAAGGCCGACCTTCCGCCCACCGCCTTTCCCGCTTTCCCACAGCTCCACGGCCACCGGTTCGAGTCTGTAAGATCGTGGGATGAACGACGTCACGACGGTGACTCCGCAGTAGAGGCTTCGAGTTGGTGCGATGTCTTGCCCGAGATTCACTGGCGCGCGTTCGACGATTGGGGCCGTTTCGCGCTCGCGGCCCGCCAAGGCCCGTGCCGAAGTCCAAACGGCCGCGTTCTTCTGCCCATCGCAACCGCTTCTCCGTGGACCTCGGAAGCGGTCGTTCATGACGACGGGACATCTCGCGGCAGGCGCAGCGCGGGGCACCGAGATCCCTCTGGTCCGGGAGGCAGTCCGGACGCTGCAGTCCGCGCCGAGGTCTTCCCGTCCGGGACAATCCGGCCGTCGGCGTGCCAGTCACGCCGCGGCGCCGGGCCTGCGCATCCGGGGCCCTCGTCAGCGTCACCAACGACGAAACGCAACGCGTGACGACCGTGACGCGCGGTGGAACCCGTCATTCCAGCCGCAGCCGCAGAACCCTCCGGCCGATCAGGGCCACGATTCCGACGACGGCCCTGGAGCACGAACGGCGGAAAGCCGCGCGCCGAGGGCCCAGCCTCGTCGCGGCGCAGTTCCGCGATATCGCGCGGCGGCCGCGTCTGCACCACTCTCTGGCCATCCGGCCGGATCAGGACGATCTCGGGCCGGGGAATGATGGTCGACACCAGTGCGAATGCGATCCACGCGGCAGGACGAAGCACCGATCGTATCCGCGGCCTGCGGGCGAACAGCCGGTCCCAGTTCAATGCCAGGTGGAGCGCGGCCGCGAAGAGCGCCAGGCGCGAGGAGAAGCCGTGGATCCCGTGCCAGCGCAGGTAGCTGTCGGGAGTGGGATGCAGGGGCAGGATCGATTTCGAGATCGCGAATCCGGAAACCATCGCCGCGGTCACGCCGGCGAACAGCACGGCGTTGAGGGCGTAGTTCACGCGGGTCCGTGCGTCCGCCTTCGCGATGCGGCGGGTCCGCGACGCCACCCACGGCCAGTGCAATAGCAGGTGCGCCAGCACCGCGACGAGCAGCCCGACCGTCAGCCACTCGTGCAGCACCACACCGGTCATCCGCCAGGCCTGCAAGGCCACGACCGCGACGAGCATCGCGCAGTCGATGCCCATCCAGATCCACGAGCGCATGTGCTTCCTACGTTCCAGTCCGCGGAGGGTTTTCCAGAGCGGCGATAATGTGCGCGCAATGCATCTGCTGCTGATCTCCAGTTCGCTCGTCCACGGCTTCGGTTACCTCGACCATTCGGAGCCGGACATCCGCCGCTTCCTCGACGGCCGGAAACGGGTGGCTTTCGTCCCCTTCGCGGCGCACGACCATGAGGCCTACACGGCGAACGTGCGCGAACGGTTCAGGCGGATGGGATTCGAGATCCTCCCGGTCGATGATCTCGAACGCGCCGAGGCGATCTTCGTCGGCGGCGGCAACACGTTCCGCCTGCTGAAGACCCTGCAGGAACGCATGCTCCTCGACCCCATCCGCGGACGCGCTCGCGAAGGCCTTCCCTACATGGGATCGAGCGCCGGCAGCGTCATCACCGCTCCGACCATCCGGACCACGAACGACATGCCGATCGTCGAGTGCCGTTCGCTCGACTCTCTGGGACTGATCCCCATCCAGCTCAACTGCCACTATCTGGATCCCGATCCCAACTCAACACACCAGGGCGAGACGCGCGAGGTCCGCATCCGCGAATTCCACGAGGAGAACGCCACGACGGTCCTCGGCCTCCGCGAAGGGAGCATGCTCCTCGTCGAGGACGGCACGGCCACGCTCCTCGGCATGAAGCCGGCACGCATCTTTCGCCGTGGAGAGGATCCGGTGGAGACCGTCCCCGGAACAGCGCTCGACCTGACCGGGTTCTAGTGGCGTGGAACAGCCACAGCTTAGGGCCGCAAATGCTTCCGGACTCGCGATACGACGAACTGCCTGTCGTGGAAAGCGAGGAGAAGACCGAAGAGCCTCCGCTCTTCAAGGTCCTCCTGCACAACGACGACTACACGACCATGGATTTCGTCGTGCAGGTGCTCGAGTCGGTTTTCAACATGATCGAGGACCAGGCCATCCAGGTGATGCTGTCGGTCCACCTCGGCGGGGTCGGGGTCGCCGGGATCTATACGTTCGAGGTAGCGGAGATGAAAGTCGCCCGCACCACGGCCATGGCAAGAGAAAACGAATTCCCATTGTTGTGTACGATTGAAAAAGCATGACCCCATGATTGCCAAGCCTCTGCAGCAAACCTTCGAATTCGCGCTGAACGACGCGATCCGCCGGCGCCACGAGTACGTGACGCTCGAGCACCTGCTCTACGCCCTGCTGCACGACCGGGAGGCGGCGATGGTCATCCGGGCGTGCGGCGGCGATGTCGATCTGCTGAAGAAGCAGCTCAACGAGTTCATGGAGCGCACGCTCGAGGCCCTCCCCGAGGACGCCGAGGTGCAGCCGGTGCTGACGGCAATGCTGCAGCGGATCCTCCAGTACGCGCAACTGCACGCAGAG
>DATFUW010000655.1:0-2935 GCA_035260605.1 Thermoanaerobaculia bacterium
GGTCGCCGAAGCCTCTCGCGAGACCGAGTGGGAAAAACCCTCGTTCGTCGGCCAACTCTTCCTCGGTAATCTCGACGTCGATCTGATCCACCCGTTCCCCGAGCAGCCCGCCGAGGACAAGGCGGTCGGGGATGAGTTCCTGCCGAAGCTGGAGCGCTTTCTGGCCGAGAACGTCGACGCCGATAAGATCGACGAGCAGGGCGAATACGACTACTCCCTTTTCGAGGGCTTCAACAAGCTCGGCGCCTGGGGCATGAAGATTCCGAAGGAGTACGGCGGGCTCGGATTCAGCGCCACGAACTACAACCGGGCCATCGGCCTCGTGGCCACCTGGTGCGGATCGACGGTGGCCTGGCTTTCGGCGCATCAGTCGATCGGCGTGCCGCAGCCGCTGAAGCTGTTCGGCACCCCGGAACAGAAGAAACAGTGGTTGCCGCGTCTGGCCAACGGCGCGATCTCGGCATTCGCCCTGACCGAGCCCGGTGTCGGATCCGACCCGGCGAAGATGCAGACCCGCGCCGAGCCGACGCCCGACGGCAAGGGATGGATCCTCAACGGCGAGAAGCTGTGGTGCACGAACGGCCTCAAGGCGGAAGTCATCGTGGTGATGGCCCAGACGCCGCCGAAGGTCGTCAAGGGAAAAGAGAAGAAGCAGATCACCGCATTCATCCTGGAGACGAACACGCCAGGGGTGGAGATCGCGCACCGCTGCCAGTTCATGGGGCTGCGCGGGATCGGCAATGTGCTCATCCGCTTCAAGGACGTCTTCATCCCGAAAGAGAACCTGCTATGGAAGGAAGGGCACGGGCTGAAGCTCGCGCTGATCACGCTGAACACCGGGCGCCTGACGATTCCCGCGGGATGCGCGGCGATCGGGCGACGGATGCTCGATATCGCGCAGGATTGGTCGAACGAGCGCGTGCAGTGGGGCGCGCCGATCGGCAAGCATGACGCGGTGGCGGCGAAGATCGCCTGGATGGCCTCGCACACCTTCGCCATGGAAGCGATCGTCTGGCTGACTTCCGGGCTATCGGACCGCGGTACGGTGGACCTCCGCCTGGAAGCGGCAATGGCCAAGCTCTTCAACACCGAAGTGGGCTGGCAGTGCATCGACCACCTCGTGCAGATCCGCGGCGGGCGCGGCTACGAGACGGCGCAGTCGCTCCGTGCTCGCGGCGAGAAAGGCTATCCGGTCGAACGGATCATGCGCGACATGCGCATCAACCGGATCTTCGAGGGGACGAGCGAGATCCAGCATCTCGTCATCGCCCGCGAGGCGGTCGACCCGCACATGAAGCGCGGTTTCAAGATCCTCCAGCCCGACACGCCGGCCGGCGAAAAGCTCGCAGCAGCGGCAAAGGCGGGGGCGCACTACGCGCATTGGTACCCGTCGCGCTACCTCGGCTGGTCCCATTTCCCGAAGTTCGGCGAGTTCGGCCGGCTCTCGGGGCACATGGGATTCATCGAGCGCGCGTCGCGGCACCTGTCACGCTCGATCTTCCACGCCATGATGCGCTATCAGGCCAAGCTCGAGCGGAAGCAGATGGTGCTCTTCCGCATCGTCGACATCGGGACCGACCTCTTTGCCATGGCGGCGGCGATCAGCTACGCCACGATGCTGGCGAAGAAGGGGCAGAAGAACGCCGTCGATCTGGCGGACGTGTTCTGCTCCGAGGCGCGGATGCGGATCGACACCAACTTCCGGCACCTCTTCTCCAACCACGACGATGCGTCGTACCGGTTGGTATTGAAGCTCCTCAAGGGGGACTACGACTGGTTCAAAGGACCGATGGTCGAGCCGGTCGCGCCGACGCCGGAGCAGCTGGAAGAGGCGATCTCGAAGATGGCCTGAATCAGTGCTCGCCGGCGGCGGGGAACACCGGCCAGATGTCGACCGGAATGTCCGCCAGCCCGGCGTCGATGGTCTTCATCTCGGCAGTCTCGACGCCGTACTTGTCGAGCAGCGCCTTCGCGCGGTCGTGGTTGCCGGTGGCCTCGATGGTCAGCAGCTCGGTGGCCAGGTCGCGCACTCCGTCGCGCATCTTCGCGAAGTCGACGGTGTAATGACCGCCGGTCGTGGGCACGATGGCCCCACGTTCCCGGAGCCAGTTCCACTGCACGGCCGTGCCGCGTCCGTGTGCCTCACCGACTCCGAAGCGCGTGGAGCGGAACATCAGCCCGGCGTAGGTGGCCAACAGCTGCTGGTCGTCGAATCCTGTCAGGAGCCCATGCTGCTGCGCGTAGAGGATGTTCCAGATGCCGAGGACGTCGGCCTTGCACTCCTCGATCGTGGAGTAGAGGTTCTTGAGCGGGATGCGGACTTCGACTTTCTCGCCGTTCGCCTGGGTGATGTATCCCGGCCCGAGGCCGTGCGACAGCTCGTGGAACAGCACGTGATTGAAGAAAGCATCGAACGAGAGCAGGTTGACGAGCGACGGATCGAGGACGCGCAGGGCGATCGGGCGTCCGCTTTGGCGGAATTTCGCGTTCATTACGTTCTTGAGCAGGACCTTCTTCGATCCTTTCTTCTCGCGGACATATTCGTCGTTGGGAAGATTGAACGCCGCGGTCTGCACGCCGCGGCGCGCATCGCCGGCGGTGTAGATCTCCTGCACCACGCGGATGGGCGACTCCGTGCCGCGGTTCGGATTCTTGTACTCGTCCGGTTCGGGGAGATTCCGCTCCATGTCCGGGAGGGCCTGCGCGTAGCGTACGAGCTTCGCGCTTTCGGCCGCATCGACGACGGTGACGAAGGCTTCGAAGGACGCTTTGTAATTGAACAGCTCGTCCTCGTAGACCTCGTACGGGCCGATGGTCACCTCGATCGGGCCGTTCAGATCCATCCATGCCATGTCGCTGTCGCGATAGTCGTCGGAGAGGGACGCGGCGGCGCGCTTGTCGAGAAACGTCCGCAGCGATTCGTTCCGCGTCAGCG
>DATFUW010000656.1:0-2749 GCA_035260605.1 Thermoanaerobaculia bacterium
GGAGTCAACGAGTTGAAGACGACGCTCGGACGCGCGAACCGTCTGCAGCTCGACCTGGGGGTGAAGGCCGACTACTACGCAGGGTTGCAGCAGGTACAGCCCGATCATGCCCAGCACATCGGGACCAACTCGCGCGCCGCACTGCAGGTGCGGCTCACGCCCGATCCGGCGCGCAACCGCTTCTACAACATCGAGGTCGCCGAGGATCCGAAGGGACGCCGGCACGACCGGACGGACGACTATACGTTCACCGATCCCGACACCGGCAGGACGTTCAATGTCGTGCGGAACCAGACCACGTTCGACCGCGGCCTGCTGGTCTCCGCGCAGGCTGGCTGGAACCTGACCCCCTTCGCCGTACGGCTCGGATTGTTCGACTCCACCGGCGGCGCGGGCGTCGACTACACATTCAACCACCGCATCCGCGTCACCGGCGAGGCCTTCGATTTCGGGAAGTCGCGCGACCCCAACCCGCACCTCCGGCTGTACGGCGAGTACATCTTCCGCCAGGAGAAGAAGAACACGCCGCTGATCTTCCTGAGCACCGGCGTGGACAACGTCTTCAACGACCGGGCGTTCACCATCGGCGGCGGCGTGCGGTGGCGGGACGACGACCTGAAGTACCTGCTGGGAAGCGTGCCGATCCCGAAATGACGAAGAAGAACCGCAGCTCGTCATCCCGAATGACACGCACCGCATGATCCGCACCGTCCTGATCTTCGGCGGAGTCAGCGCGGAGCACGAGGTCTCGATCCTCTCGGCGCGTTCGGTCGCGGCGGTGGCGCCGAAGGAGCGGGTGGAGATCGTGCCGGTCTGCCTGGCGCGCGACGGTCGCTTCGCCGGAACGCAGCGCAGTGAACGGATTCTCGCGGGACACGAGCGGAGCGACCGCGGCGACGAGGGCTTTTCGTTCGAAGGTTGGCTGCGCTCGCAGAAACCCGACATCGCCTTTCCCGTGATCCACGGAACGGGCGGGGAGGATGGCGCACTGCAGGGCTTCCTGGAAACGGTCGGCGTGCCGTACGCCGGCAGCGGTGTCGCGGCCTCGGCGATCGGAATGGACAAGGGGGCGATGAAGGACGTCTTCGCCGCGGCGAAGCTCCCGATCGCCGATTTCGTGCTGGTACACGAGCGCGACTGGCGCAACGAGCGCGAGCGTGTGGTCCGCATGGTCAACAACGCGCTGCGCCTCCCCTACTTCGTGAAGCCGGCAAACAGCGGATCCTCCATCGGCGTCACGAAAGTCAAGAGCGACGACGGACTCGGGCCGTCGCTGGAGAGCGCGTTCCGCTTCGACCGCCACGCCCTCGTGGAGCGGGGCGTCGACGCGCGCGAGATCGAGGTCTCGGTCCTCGGCAACGACGATCCGGAGGCCTCGGTGCCCGGCGAGGTCGTTCCAGGTCGCGAGTTCTACGACTACGAGGACAAGTACCTCGAGAGCCGCGCACAACTGGTGATCCCGGCAAAGCTTCCGAAGGAGAAGTCGGAGGAGGCGCGCCGGCTGGCCATCGCGGCATTCAAGGCGATCGGCGCCGCCGGCTTCGCGCGCGTCGACTTTTTCGTCGAGCGCGGCACCAACCGCGTGCTGATCAACGAGATCAACACCATCCCCGGCTTCACCAACATCTCGATGTACCCGAAATTGTGGGAGGCGAGCGAGCTGAAGTACTCGCGCCTGATCGTCCGCCTGCTCGAGCTCGGACTGGAGCGATTCAAGGACCGTTCGGCCCGGCAGACGAACGCCATGCGGTGGCTCGCCGAGATGCGCTCCCTGACGTGAGGGGAGCGACGAGCATGTTCTGGCCTCTGCGTCTGACCGCCGCGCGTTTGCGACCATTTGACGCCACGGCCGTGGCGAAGCTGGCCATCACGGCTTCCATCGGCGCGCTGTTCCTCTGGGGCGATCTCGTACTCTTCCGACGTCTGTTCGGAGCCATCGCGCGGATCAAGGCGGCGACGCCCTTCTTCGCCCTCGGACTGCTGCGCAACGTGCTGGCGCTCGCGCTGCTGGTGGCCGTCGTCGTCCTCTTTTCCTCGTCGATGACCTCGGCCATCGGCGCGTTCTTCACCGACCTCGATCTCGAGACGTGGCACGCCGCCCCTGTCTCGAAATGGCACATCGTCCTCCGCCGCTGGGCGAAGACGCTGCTGCAGAGCGCCACGATCATCTTCGTCTTCCTCATCCCGATGTTCGTGGCCTTCGCGCAGCAGTATCGCCTCCAGGCCTGGTTCTACGCGGAGGCGCTGATCGACCTGGCGCTGCTGCTCACCATTCCGGTGACCCTCGGCTGCGCGGTGATCCTGCTGCTGGTGCGCTGGTTCCCCGTGCAGCGCGTGCATCAGATCGTCGCTTCGCTGGCCATTCTGGTGATGACCCTGGTGGTGGTCGCTTTCCGCATGAGCCGCCCGGAGCGATTCTTTCTCGATGTCGGCACCGACGATCTCGCGCGCGCCCTGCATGCCATCGACCTGCCGTCGATGGAGCGCTATCCGGGCACGGCACTGGCCGACGTCATGGTGGGGCTGGCCAACGGCCGGGCGATGATGCCCTTCCCGCTCCGAATCGTCGTCCCCGCGGCCGCACTGCTCGCCGCGTTTCTTCTCCTGATCGCTCCGATGTATTTCCGCGCGTTCGTACGCGCGCGCGAGAGCATGGCGCCGGCGGCGATCGGCGCGGGAGGACTCACGCGCATCGCTGATGCGGTTCTCCGCCCCTTCAGCGCCGGGACGCGCGCGATGATCGGCAAGG
>DATFUW010000657.1:0-2469 GCA_035260605.1 Thermoanaerobaculia bacterium
TGCAGGGATCAGGGAAGCCGGTCCGCGGCCAAAGCGTCGCGCGGAATGGCCGTTCCTCCAATCCACACGGTATCGATGCTTTCGTACGCCTCGATCGTTTCTGCGGATCGAAGTACGCGCGGAATCCCTGCATCACCTGCATCGTGGGCTGATACCCGATGTTGTGGGCGACGATGCGGTCGAGAAGTGCCTTGATCTGCGGCGGCAGGCGAGGTTGCAAATTGAGATCGCCCCAGTTCCACATGCCGTGCGCGATGACGTCGACCTTTGCATCCACGGCGAATTGCTGGGCCTCGAAACTATTGGCGCGCATGATCAGCGGAAGGCCGTATTGACGAGCGCTCCTGCGCACCTGCGCGATGAGTGCGTGCGTGACAACGGGCACGTTCGCATCGTTGCCCAGGCGGTCAAAGTAGGTCTTGACGCAGATGCCGTGCGCTCTCTTGACCGCGGCCACCGCGGCAGCCGGGGTGTGCCTCGTCAGATCGGCGCCGCTCGGCAGGCCGGTTGGATGTTGAGGATCGAAGATCCAGTTCGGATACAGCCGGAAACGCAACTCGGGAGAAGTAAACGACATCGGATAGCCGTTGAGGAGCGGCACCGACGCGCCGCAGTCGTATAGATCCGGATGCAGCGGGGCATGTCGGAAATCATCGAGGACGCGCGGTTCCATGACCGCGAGGTCGACCAGCGTCGTATAGCCGAAGTACAGATAGGAGCGCGGAAGCTGCGCATCATAATCGCGGATCATCTCCGGGCGTGGCCGATGGGGATCGAAGACCTGCTCGAGTGGCACTCCCGGAACGAGGGCCAGGTGGACGTGCGAGTCGATCAGGCCCGAATGAGGAACTCGCCCTTTCCCAACACGATCGATGCTCCGCGAGGAGCATGCGCTCCCGCTTTGCGCACGATCCGCACGATCCGCGCGCCATCGATCAGTACACTACCGACGGCGACGTGATCGAGGTCATCGGGCGAGATGATGGTGACGTCCTGAATCCACGTGCGCCGCGGGGCGGCATGTAAGACGCCGACGCAGCAAAGCAGCACCGCAAGCGATGCCGGCGCCTTCATGCCGAGAGCATACGTATTTTACTTCCCGGCATGGCTGGCTTCGGGCTCGCTCCGAAGGAACTGCTGCTCGTACAGCCGCGCGTACAGCCCATCCATCGCCAGGAGTTCTGCATGCGTGCCGCGCTCGACGATGTGTCCCTTCTCCATCACCAGGATCAGTCCCGCGCGCAGGACCGTACTGAGCCGGTGGGCGATCACCAGGCTGCTGCGACCCGCCAGCACCGCTTCCAAAGCATCTCGGATCATCGCCTCGGAGCGCGAGTCGAGAGACGAGGTGGCCTCGTCGAGAATGAGCAACCGCGGATTGCGCAGCACCACTCGGGCCAGCGCCAGCCGCTGGCGTTCGCCGCCCGATAGTTTGTACCCACGTTCCCCCACCACCGTGTCGAAACCTTCCGGCAGCCCCTCGACCACGTCGAGCACCTGCGCCAGCCGGCAGGCGCGCTCGAGGTCTTGCTTTGTGGCCTCCGGCCGCGCATAGCGGAGGTTCTCGGCGACGGAGGCGTGAAAGAGCGTGGTCTCCTGCGTGACCTTCGCGGTCAGGCGCGCCAAATCGCCGAGCGAGAGCTGGCGAAGGTCGACACCATCGAACCGGATGGTTCCCCGAGTCGGATCGTAGAGGCGCGTGGCCAGGTACGTCAGCGTCGTTTTCCCGGCGCCGCTTGGACCGACGAGGGCCACCATCTGCCCCGGCTCGATCTCGAACGAGATGTCCTCCACCGTCCAGGGCGGACCGCTCTCCGCGTAGCTCATGCTGACATTCTCGAAGCGCAACGCGCCGCGCGGTGTGGCGATGTGCACGGGATCCGGCGGATCGGCGATCTCGATCGGAAGGTCGAGGTAGTCGAAGATCCGGCGGAACACCGCGCCGGCGCTCATCACGTCGACGTGCGCATTCACCAGCGCCGTGCTGGGCGCGTACAGACGGCCCAGGTAGGCGACGAAGGCGACGATCGTTCCGACGGAGATGCGCCCGGCAATGGCTTCATGCCCGCCGATCCAGTAGATGAGCGCCGGGCCGACGCTGGCGAACAGCAGAATGAAGGCCAGAAACCAGCGCCCTACCGTGCTCTGGCGGACCTGCAGATCACGCACCGCGGCCGACTTCTCGCCGAATCGCCCACGCTCGTAATCCTGCGCTCCGAACAGCCGCGCCAGCAGATAGCCGCTGACCGACAGCGTCTCCTGGATGACCGTGGTGATCTCGGACATTTTCTCCTGCGTGGCCTTGGCGATGCGGCTGCGCATCTTTCCCACGCGGCGCGTCGGCAGGATGAAGAAGGGCAGCACCACGATGGCCACGAGCGACAGCCGCCAATCCATCTTGAGGATCACGAACAGCGTCGTGGTCACGACGAGGACGTTCGAGACCAGGCTGACCATGGTCCCGGTGAC
>DATFUW010000658.1:0-4345 GCA_035260605.1 Thermoanaerobaculia bacterium
GATCATGCCTGGGTGGAGCGCGCGGGGTTCGGCCGCCTGCTCTGCGGCAGCACGCTGTTCGAGGACGTGGTGAAGATCATCACCACCACCAACACCACGTGGCGTCAGACGATGCGCATGGTCGAGCGCATCGTGGCGAAGTGCGGCCGATCCGGCGCGTTCCCTCGCCCGGAAGACGTGGCGCGTTTCTCCGCCGCGGAGCTGCAGCGCGACTGCCGCCTCGGGTATCGCGCGAAGTCGCTTCAGTCGCTCGCCGCGGGGATCGTCGGCGGCGCAATCGATCTCCCACGCATCGCCGATCCCTCGCAGACCACCGAAGAGCTCTTCGCCGCGTACCGCACCCTCCCCGGCATCGGACCGTACGGCGCGGCCCATCTGCTGGCCATGGACGGGCGCCACGATTTCATCGCAGTCGACAGCGAATTCCGCCGCTTCGTCCGCGAGACCCATCATCGCGGACGGCGCGTCAGCGACCGCACGATGCTACGCCGATATCAGAAGTGGGGGCGATGGAAATACCTGGCGTACTGGTCGGAGCTGTGGAAGTCGGTGGCCGAAGCCTTGCAGCCGTACGAAAGTCGGGGCAAGTAGTGTACTCCGCTCGGAGACGCTTCGGAATATTGACCGCGGGGGTCCCGTTTGCCATAATCGACAGAAGGCACGTAATTGTAAGTTACTGATTTTACTATACTTACGTGCATCTGGGAGAGCGCAGGTGGACGACAGAATCAAGCAGCTGTTACGCGAGCTCGGGACTGCGATCAACGAGTCGATTTCCAGCTCGGACGACGTCAATCGCCAGATCCAGAAGATCCGCGACGAGGGGTACAACCTGTACGTGGTGCTCGACGCCACGATCGGCCTGAACCGGGAGGGCGAGGAGGAAGAGCCGGCGCCTGCCGAAGTCGTGGTCAAGAGCGACCGCGAGATTCAGTTCCGCATCAACATCAATGATCTCGCGTTGCTGCGCGCGCTCGGAATCGATCCGACGCGGAAAGTGCGGACGGCGCGGCGCATCGAACCGATCTCCCCATCCAGTGACAGCGAATGAACGTCTGAACCTCCATGACCTCGCGCCCGATGACCTTCGGGCGCTGCTCCGCCGGCACGTCACACCGCCGTTTCGTGCCGCGCAGATCGCCGAGTGGATGGATGCGCGCGGCGTCGACTCGTTCGAATCGATGAGCAACATTCCGAAGGAGGAGCGCGCGCGTCTGGCGCGGAGCTTCAGCCTGGAGTTGCCGCGCGTGGTCGAACGGACAGAACCGGCGTCCGACGGAAGCCGGAAATACCTGTTCGTACTCGACGACGGCAACCGCATCGAGGCCGTCTTCATGCCGATGGGCGAACGGACGAGCATCTGCCTTTCATCGCAGGCGGGATGCGCCGTCGGCTGCACGTTCTGCGTGACCGGATTCTTCGGCGCGGGACGCAATCTCCGGCCCTCGGAGATGATCGGCCAGTTCCACACCGTCCGCCGCGAACACGCCATTCCCATGGAGTTGCTCAACGTCGTCTTCATGGGGATGGGCGAGCCGCTGCTCAATTTCGAGAACGTCGCTACCACGCTCGAGATCCTCGAGACGCAGATCGCACCGAAGCGAATCACGATTTCCACCTCCGGGATCATTCCGGGCATCGAGGAGCTGGCGAAGCTCGCACGGCGTCCGAACCTCGCGGTGTCCATCAACGCCCCCGATCGCAAGCGCCGCGAGGAGATCATGCCGATCACCAGGAAGTACCCGCTCGCGGATCTGATCGATTGTCTGCGCCGGTTCCCGCTGGAAAAAGGACGGGAGATGACCATCGAGTACGTGCTGCTGGCCGGCTACAACGACGCGCCGTCGGACGGGGCTGCGCTCGCACGCCTGATCCGCGGGCTCCACGCGAAGGTGAATGTCATTCCATTCAACGAGGACCCGAACCTCCCGCCGTGGATGAAACGCCCCACCGAGGAGGCGATCGACGACTTCGTCGAATCGCTCGTCGATCACGGTGCGAAGGTGACGGTGCGCCGGTCGAAGGGACGCGAGATCGCGGCGGCCTGCGGACAGTTGCGCGGCCGCGGCGAATCGATCCGGCGGCGTGATTCCTCCGGTCACGCAGCCAGCGGGAACTCGCGAAGCGGCGTGTGAATGGCTCCGCGGGGATCGAGTTTGCTCGTGTAGAGCGTGACGCGGTCGACGGAGAACCGATCGCTCCGGAAATCGCCAAGTCCTTTTTCGAACGTCTCGATGGCCAACGGAGGCCAGTGGTCGCGGATGCGCAGCAGTGTCAGGTGCGGCCGGAATTCGTTCTCGTCGAACGCTACCCCCGCCGCCCGGATCGCTGCGCGAACGGCGGCGGCCAGCGACGTGAACCGCTCCTGCGGCTCGACTCCGCACCACCCGACGCGAGCGTGCCGCCGATTCGGGAAGAAGCCGCAGCCGTGCAGCGAGGCCTCGAATGTCTGCACGGCCTGCAGATGCTCCGCGACGGCACCGCCGATCCGCGTCGCGGTCGGCTCGTCCTGCTCGCCCAGAAAGGCGAACGTCAGATGCTGCGATTCGGCCCGCAGCCACGACCCCTTCGGCAGCCGCGGCTTGAGACGGTCGACGCGCTCGTTGAGCGCACGAAGCGCCGGCTCGGGAAAGGTGGAAGCGAGGAAAAGACGCATCGGGCCGCGTCCATTATGTCCCGTGGAGCCGCCTCCCGGCCGGTCATCGCGCAGCGCTCAGGTCTGATCCGCCTGCCCGGCCAGAAACTCCGGCGTGAAGATCTCCGCGATCTGCTCCTCGGAGAGGAGCTTCTTCCGGCGCAGAAGCTCGGGGATCGGCGTGCCCGTCTGTGCCGACTCCTTCGCGATCTCGGCCGCGCGCGCATAGCCGATCAGCGGATTGAGCGCCGTCGCCAGCGACGGGGAGCTGATGAAGTACGCCTCACAGCGCTTCCGGTCGGCCTCGATCCCCCGGATGCACTTCGCCGCGAACACCGGCAGGAAGTTCTTCAGGATCTCGATCGAGAAGAGCAGCTCGAAGGCCATCAGCGGCATCATGACGTTCAGCTCGAGCTGCCCGGCCTGCACCGCCATGGCCACCGCCGTGTCGGAGCCGATGATGTGGAACAGGATCTGGTTCATGGCCTCGGGCATCGACGGATTCACCTTCCCCGGCATGATCGAGGAGCCTGGCTGGACCGCCGGCAGAACGATCTCCGCGAGTCCGGTCTGCGGGCCCGAGGCCAGCAGGCGCAGGTCGTTGCTGATGCGCGTCAGCTCGAGCGCCAGATTGCGGAGAGCGCCGGAGACCGCGGACACTGGAAGCTGTGACTGCATCGCCTCGCGCAGGTCGTCGGCCGGCTGGAACTTGAGTCCGCTGATCTGGTTCAGATGCCGGACCACGGCGAAGCGGTAGCCGCGCGGCGTGTTGATCCCTGTCCCGGTCGCCGTCCCGCCGATTCCCAGCACGAGCAGTTGGGCCGCGGCATCGCACAGGAGCTTCGTCGCCCGCTGGATCGCCGCCGCGTAGGCCTTGAACTCCTGGCCGAGGGTCACCGGGACGGCGTCCTGCAGGTGCGTGCGGCCGGACTTGATCACGCGGGCGAATGCCTTGCCGCGCTCGTCGAATGCGCCGGCGAGCTGCTCGAGCGCCGGCCAGAGCTCGCCGAGCAGCGCGGTCGTGGCCACGCGGATCGCGGTGGGGAAGACGTCGTTGGTCGACTGCGCCATGTTCACGTGATCGTTCGGATGGACCGGCGTGTACTCGCCGAGGTTCCCGCCGAGGGAGCGGTTGGCGAGATTGGCGATCACCTCGTTGCAGTTCATGTTGAACGAGGTGCCCGCGCCCGCCTGGAAGACGTCGACGACGAACTGGTCGCGGTACTTCGACTCGTTCTGCAGCAGCTCGTCACAGGCGCGGGCGATTGCGTCTGCCAGCTTGGAATCGAGCGAACCGAGCTCGCGATTGGCCAGCGCCGCCGCCTTCTTCAGGGCGATGAACGAGCGGATGAAGGTGGGGTGCTCGCGCAGTCCGCTGACGGGGTAATTCTCGACCGCGCGCTGCGTCTGCGCGCCGTAGAGCGCGCCGGCGGGCACGCGCACGTCTCCGAGCGTGTCGTGCTCGATCCGAGTGTCACTCATCCCTAGGCCCGCAGAGCAGCAAGTTTCTTGCGCGATTCCTCGAACACCTGCTGGTGCAGCGACTGACCGTGCGCGTCCATGGTCACGATGGCCATGAACGCTTCGACCCACAGGTGCCAGATCGCCTCGGGAGAGCCAAGGTCGAACCAGTCGACGCCGTCGACACGCTGAATCGAGGCGGCGCAGACCTGCGCGGCCCCTCCGATCGCGTGCAGATAGACCGCGCCG
>DATFUW010000659.1:0-2164 GCA_035260605.1 Thermoanaerobaculia bacterium
ATCGGTATCTGCAGCGGGACAATCGTGTCGCGCGGGACGATCGCTTCGCGCGGCGCAAATCGGGCCACATCGTCCTGCAGCCGCGGATCATTCGCTGCGGCATACGCGGTGACGAAGAAGTCGCCGGTGGAGACGTCGAGGTATGCGGCACCGATGCCGCTCCCGTTCGGGACCAGCGACAGCAGATAGCAGCTCTCGCGGTCGATGAGGCTGCTTTCAGTCGCCGTTCCCGGCGTGACCACGCGGACGATTTCGCGGCGGACGAGCCCTTTCGAGGCTGCCGGGTCCTCCACCTGATCGCAGAGCGCGACCCGGAATCCGTGGCGGATCAGCCGTGCCACGTACGTGTCGGCCGCGTGATAGGGAACGCCGCACATCGGAGCCTCGTGCTCCTGTCCCTTGCCGCGCGCCGTGAGCACCAGATCGAGCAGTGGGGCGGCCTTCTCCGCGTCCTCGAAGAACATCTCGTAGAAATCGCCGAGCCGGTAGAAGAGGATCGCGTCAGGCACCTGGCGCTTCATCTCGAAATACTGCTCGAGCATCGGGGTGAGTTTCATGGTTGCCGGGTTGCCACGACCCCGCTCAGTTTACCGGCTTTCGAATCGTCAGCAGCCTGCCGTCGATGCCTTCGAGTTCGACCACGACTGCCTGGCGCAGCGCGGTGTGCGGCACGCGGTCGCAGAGCACGATCCATTTCCCCCGCCCGCCGACCTCTCCCCCTCCGGCCCAGGCGACGTGGACCGCGACGTACGACGCGAAGCGCACGGGATCGCTCGCCTTTAGCATCGACACCGCCCGCACGGCGGCCTCATCGCTCAGGATCCGTCCGTGTGGCCGGGAGGGGTCGTTGCTGTAACGGAATGCAAAAAAAAGCGCAGCGCTGAAGACGATCCACACGGGGTAGATCCACCATGAACGCCAGCGCACGCGGGTATCATACCGGCCGATGACGCGCGCGGAGATCGAACAGACCCTCGTCGAGCTGGTGCGAAAGGAGAAGGATATTCCGGACGACAAGCTCACACCCGAGACGCCGCTCGCTGACGCGGGCATCGACTCGCTCGACGCGCTCAACATCCTCTTCGCCATCGAGGAACACTTTCACATCTCCGTCCCCGACGACCGCGCCCGCTCGATGAAGACCTTCGGCGACATGATCACCGCCATCGAGGAGCTGGTCCCCTGACGGGATTCCATCTGCCCGCATGCGCCGCGTCGCCATCACCGGAATCGGCATCGTCTCCCCCTTCGGCCGGGGACGCGAATCCGCCCTCGAAGCACTGCGCTCCGGGCGGAGTGGCGTCTGCCGTCTCGCAAGCGTCGACACCGGCCCGCTGAACTGCCACATGGGAGGAGAAGTCCCGGCCGCGGCGCACGAGGGAACGTTCCGGGGAGTCGATCGTTTCTCGCGCTTCGCCCTGATCGCCGCGGACGAGGCGGCCGAGCAGGCGGATCTCCGCGGTGCGGTCGATCCCGACCGTCTCGGCGTGGTTATCGGCACGGGGCTCGGCGGATGCGAGACGCTCGACGCCGCGTATCGCCGCGTTTACAAAGAGGGACAGACGCGCGTGGCGCCGATGTCCATTCCGGCATCGATGTACAACGCCGCGGCGAGCGCAGTCTCCCAACACTTCGGCGCGAAGGGACCGTCGTACGCCCCGGTTTCGGCGTGCGCGTCCAGCGCCCACGCCATCGGCCAGGCATTCCAGATGGTCCGCGGCGGACAGGCGGACGCCGTGCTCGCGGGCGGGTCCGACGCGCCATTGACGTTCGGCATCATCCTGGCGTGGGAATCGATGCGCGTGCTGGCGGTCGACAACGAGCACCCCGAACGCGCCTGCCGGCCGTTCAGCGCGGATCGCAAAGGACTTGTGCTCGCCGAGGGGGCGGCGGTCCTGGTCCTGGAAAGGATGGACCACGCACGCGCGCGCGGCCGGGCCATCTTCGGCGAGATCTGCGGGTTCGGGATCACCAGCGATGCGGGGCACGTGACCGATCCCTCCGCGGACGGCGAAGCGCGCGCCATCCGCATGTCGCTGGCCGACGGATCGTTCGCCCCCGGCGACGTCGGCTACATCAACGCCCACGGGACGGCGACGCGGGCCAACGATGTCACCGAGACCGCGGCGGTGCGCGCGGTGTTCGGCGCCTCCGTGCCGGTCAG
>DATFUW010000660.1:0-14356 GCA_035260605.1 Thermoanaerobaculia bacterium
CGGGCGACATGTAGGAGATCGTCCCCAGCACCGTTCCGGCGCGCGTCAGGAGCTTCGCCGTCGGCGCGTCGGAGGCCTGCTCGATGACGTGGCGCCGCGCCAGGCCGAAGTCCAGGATCTTCAGCCGCCCGTCCGTGGTGACGAAGATGTTCTCCGGCTTGAGGTCGCGATGCACGATGCCCCGCGTGTGCGCGGCGCCGACCGCATCGGCCATCTCCGCTCCCCACGCCGCCGCCCGCGGCGCGGAGAGCGCCTCGCCGGCGAGCTGTTCGCGCAATGTCTTCCCCTCGAGCAGCTCGGTGACCATGTAGGCCACGCCGTTCTCCGATCCGACGTCGTGCACCGCGAGGATCCCCGGATGCGACAGCGCGGCCACCGCCTTCGCTTCGCGCTCGAACCGCGCCAGCGCCTCGGCCGAGGACGCCATTTCCGGCGGCAGCACCTTGATGGCCACGTCGCGCTCCAGCCGCTCGTCGTGCGCCCGATAGACCTCCCCCATCCCGCCCGCCCCGAGCGGGCCGACGATGCGGTAGGGGCCGAGTCGCGTGTTCGGAGCGAGCACGCTCAGAGTGTAGCCGGGAGCGATATTGGGTCAGACCCTCACTTCGATGTTTTTCTACCCTGAGTAGTGAGAATTCGGCATCTCGTGGAGAAATGAGCCAGCACCTCGGAAGCGTGCCTCCTTTCGGCTCTACTAAATGGAGCAAACCATCGAAGTGAAGCTCTGACCCTGAGGCCGGCGCTACAATTCGCCGCCATGCTGGCCATCCTGCTTGCCGCCGCCCTCTCCACCCGGCCGACCTACCTTCTCCCGCCGAAGGAAGTCGTCGAGGCCTACGATGCGAAGCCGCTTCCCGATGCGATCCTGGGGCCGACGCGCAAGGTCCTGGCGCTGACCTCGCGCAAGGGTGAGCCGACGATCACGCAGCTCTCGCGTCCGATGCTCCGCCTCGCCGGCGCGCGCATCAACCCCAAGACGTTCGGACCGCATCGCACGCCGCTGATCTACGCCATCGCTCTGAAGCGCATTGCCGGCGGCGGCACAGTCGAGGTCACCGTCCCGAAGAACGCCGACATCTCGAACGTCGAGTTCTCCGACGACGGATCGAAGCTCGCGTTTCTGAACACGACGGCCGACGACGTCCATCTCTGGGTGGCCGGCGTCGCCACGGGGAAGGCGCGCGAGATCGCCGACCACATCAACGCCACGACCTCCGATCCGTGCGACTGGCTGCACGACAACCGGACGCTCGTGTGCAAGTTCGTGCCGATGGGACGCGGTCCCGCGCCGGCCGAGGCGGACGTGCCGGCCGGGCCGAACGTGCAGGAGAGCGACGGCCGGAAAGCGCAGGTGGCGACGTACGAGGACATGATCCAGAACGCGCACGACGAAGACCTCTTCGCCTATTACTTCGCCAGCCAGCTCGCGGCGGTCGATTCGTCCACCGGCGCGAAAACGCCGGTCGGCAAGGCGGCGATCTTCGGCGATGTCGCCCCGTCGCCCAACGGCGCGTACCTCGTCGTGGCCAAGATCCATCGTCCCTTCTCGCATCTCGTGCCGATGCGCGGATTTCCGGAGGCGGTGGAGATCTGGACGCGCGACGGAAAACTCGTGCGGCAGATCGCAGACGAGCCGAGCCACGAGGGCGTGCCCCTCGCGGGAGTGGAAACCGGGCCGCGCGATTTTCGCTGGCGGCCTGACCAGCCGGCCACGCTCGTCTGGGCCGAAGCGCTCGATGGTGGCGATCCGAAGCGCGAAGTGCCGTTCCGCGACCAGGTGATGGCGCTCGCAGCACCGTTCCACGGCGAGCCCTCGCAGGTCGCGAAGACGGAGTGGCGGTTCGCGAACATCGCGTACACGGAGAAAGGCGTCGGGCTGGTGACGGAGTTCGACCGGCCGACGCGCATGGTGCGCACCTGGATCCTCGAGACGGGCATGGAGCCGCGGAAGATCTGGGAGCGGAAGCAGGATGCGGCGTACGAGAACCCGGGAATTCCCGTGGCACGGCGCGACACGGGCGTGCGGGGATTCTTCGCCCCTCCGGCGCGCGGGCCGGTGATGCAGGTCGGCGACTCCATTTATCTCATCGGGCAGGGAGCCTCGCCCGAGGGCGACCGGCCGTTCCTCGATCGGTTCAACCTGAAGACGCTGGAGACGGAGCGCATGTTCCACAGCGCGCCCGACGCCTACGAGATGGTCATCGCGCCGCTGACCGATGACGCGAAGACGCTGCTGACGCGGTGGGAGACGCCGAAAGACCCGCCGAACGTCTACGTGCGGACGGGCGAGACGAAGCGCGCAGTCACCGACTTCACCGATCCGCAGCCGCAGTTCCGCGGCGTCACGCATCAATACGTCACGTACAAGCGCAAGGACGGCGTGACGCTGTCGGCCACGCTCTATCTCCCCCCGGGCTATCAGCAGGGCGAGAAGCTGCCGGTGATCCTCTGGGCGTATCCGCGGGAGTTCGGCGACGCGGCGTCCGCCAGTCAGGTGACCGGATCGCCGAACCGCTTCACCATCGTCAACGGTTACTCGCACATGTTCCTGCTGTTGTCGGGCTTTGCGATCTTCGACAATCCGACCATGCCGATCATCGGCTCGGGAGAGACGGCCAACGACCACTACATCGACCAGCTCGTGGAGAGCGCCGAGGCGGCGGTGGACAAGGTCGTGGAGATGGGAGTGGGCGACCGCGACCGCATCGGCATCGGCGGCCACAGCTACGGCGCGTTCATGACGGCCAATCTGCTGGCGCATTCGCGGCTCTTCCGCGCGGGATTCGCGGAGAGCGGCGCGTACAACAGGACCCTGACCCCATTCGGGTTTCAGAACGAGCGGCGGACGTTCTGGCAGGTGCCGGAGGTCTACGAGCGGATGTCGCCTTTCTTCTACGCGGACAAGATCAAGGATCCGATCGAGCTGGTGCACGGCGAAGCGGACGACAACTCCGGGACCTTCCCTATCCAGTCGGAGCGTTTCTACATGGCGCTCAAGGGCCACGGCGCGACCGTTCGCTACGTCACGCTGCCGGACGAGCCGCACGGCTATGCAGCGCGGGAGACGCAGCTCGACGTGCTCGCCGAGCGCATCCACTGGTTCGACAAGTACGTCAAGAACGCCAGGCCGCGGGAGGCGGCGCAGGGGACGACGCCCTAGCCCGGATTATTCACGCCCCGTTCAATGAGCAGTGGATATTGGCGTGAAGACGAGTGTTGAAGGCGGTCCGCTGTCGATCGGCAGCAAGGCAACCCACGCAGCCTGTGGAAAGCCGCGGCAGGTGCACAAGAAGGTGTGCACTCACGAGCCGGCGAAGACACCTCGGCCTTTCGGGAGCGCAAATCAGGGTGGGACGCGCGGATGCAGGATTACGTTGGAACGCGTGCGAGGCGTCGCGCGTGATATTCGAAGAGGGGTCGTGACGGGTCGAACTCGCTGATCTGCACCCACACCCGCCGCGCGGTGACGACGATGCACGCGCCGATCTTGATCAGCTTGAGCCGAAGCGTGTCCATCTGTGCCTTCGCGAGCGCGGTGTTGGCCATCTCGCGCCGCAGTTCCAGCATGACGATGTACGCCGCTGCATGGAGCAGCAGCCGAAACTGATTCGACAGAAACCGCGAACACGAGAGCCGGTCCGCGAACATCGCGTTCTTCAGATCCTTGATGAAGTTCCCCGCCTGGCCGCGTTCCGTATCTTCTCGAAGATCCGCAGCAACACGCTCGCCGCTCCCTGACTCGCCGAAGCACGCCCCGGCCGCAGCACAACCGCTTACTGGCCACCCCTCGCCGTCGAACACCAGCAACGGGTGATACATGTACTGGTCGTAGTACCCATGAGACATCGACATCTGTTGCGGCCCATGCGTCGGATCGTCGGTCGGGTCGAACTCCAGCACGATGTCCCGGCACGCCTTCGCGCCGCGCGCTTTCAACTGGTCGATCCACACGTCGACCATTACCTCCGACATGGCGAGCACCTCGGCCGCGGTCCGCCGCTCGAACCGGCTCAGCGTCGGCTGTGAGGCGAGCGCCGCGGACTCATCCCCCGCCACGCGGTTCATCGCCGTCTGGAACGCCGGCTCGCTTCGCAGTTCCGTCGCGTCGTTGCAGTCCTCATAGCCGCAGGCGATCTGCAGGATGCGCTGACGCAGCTGAGCCTCGTACGTGTGCTTCACGAACGAAGGATCGCGCTCATCGCGCAGCACCGCGCCGAGGCGCCCCGGCCAGATTGAGTCGTCGCCCAATCCGGCTCGCCAGCAGGACATCGGCGTTCGACGTGATGAAGGTCCCGTTCGACTCGATCGTCACCTTCCGCCGACCGATGGAAAACAGATCGATTTGTCCGGTACACTCTGTCACGCGGGTTTCCTCCCCATCGCACGCCTCTTGGAGCTTTGAACACCCCGAGATTAGCGGCTTGGAGAGGGGTCCGCAATTTCATTTCAGCGAGACCCGTGAATAATCCGGGCTTAGCAGCTATCGCGAAGCGAGAGGCCTGCAATCGCGTTCCTCCACCGTTCGCGAAGCGCAGTGGGATTGCCGGCCGGATCGAACACGCGATCCGCTCTCCACTGCGCGTCGATCTCCTCTTCGGAGCGCCAGACGCCGAGCGCCAGACCGGCGAGGTAGGCGGCGCCGAGCGCCGTGGTCTCTGCGACGCGAGTGCGGACGACGCGCACTCCCGCCACGTCCGCCTGGAGTTGCATCAGGAGATCGTTGGTCGAGGCGGCGCCGTCGACCCGCAGCTCGGTCAGCTCCAGGCCGGAGTCGGCGCGCATGGCGTCGAGCACGTCGGCGGTCTGCAGGGCGATCGATTCCAGCGCCGCGCGCGCGATGTGCGCCGCGGTCGTGCCGCGCGTCAGCCCGCTGATCGAACCGCGCGCGTGCGGGTTCCAGTGCGGCGCGCCCAGGCCCGTGAAGGCGGGGACGAACACCACTCCCCCGCTGTCGCCGACCGACGCCGCGAGCGGCTCGATCTCCGCCGCCGTTCGGATGATCCTCAGCGAGTCGCGGAGCCATTGCACGGCGGCGCCCGCGATGAAGATGCTCCCTTCGAGCGCGTACTGCCGATCCGCCGTGCGCGTCGTCAGCAGCCCGTGCTTCGATTCGACGGCGCGGCCGCCGCTGTTCAGCACGATGAAGCAGCCGGTGCCGTACGTGTTCTTCGCCATCCCCGGACGGATGCAGCGCTGCCCGAAGAGCGCGGCCTGCTGATCGCCGGCGATCCCGGCGATCGGAACGCCGTCCGCCGTCTCCCCCACCGCCGCACTCGAGGAGACGACGCGTGGCAGGATCTCGCGCGGGACTCTGAGGACGCGCAGCAGGTCGTCGTCCCATTCTCCCGTGTGGATGTTGAACAGCAGCGTGCGCGAGGCATTCGTGGCGTCGGTGACGTGCACCCGTCCGCCCGTCAGGTTCCAGATCAACCACGAGTCGACCGTACCGAACGCGAGATCCTTCGCCCTTCCGATGCGGTCGAGCAGCCAGCGGATCTTCGTCCCCGAGAAATAGGGATCGAGCCGCAGGCCGGTCCGCTCGCGGAACAGCGGCTCGTACTCGCGCAGCTCGTCGCACATCGCCGCCGTGCGGCGGTCCTGCCAGACAATGGCGTTGGCCGCCGGCTCGCCGGTCGTGCGGTCCCAGAGGATCGTCGTCTCACGCTGATTCGTGATTCCGATGCCCGCGATCTCGTAGTTCCGGCGCGCCTCCGCGGCCACGGCGAGCTGCGTCGCAACGATCTCTCGCGGATCATGCTCCACCCAGCCCGGCTGCGGATAGATCTGCCGGAACTCCCGCTGCGCGGACGCGAGGATCGATCCGCCCGCGTCGAAGGCGATGGCCCGCGAGCTGGTCGTCCCCTGATCGAGCGCCAGGATAGCTTTCACGTCGTCAACGGGATGGGGGGTCAGGTCTTGAATTTGGTATTTGCTACAAGGTGTAGCAAATACCAAATTCAAGACCTGACCCCATCCATACTCCTATCATGGCTGCGTCGACCGATGGCGCAACGGGCTGAACGTGTAGACCGCGGCCGCCGCGGTCGACTGGCCCGAGGCATCGAGGCCACCGGCAATCAGGACCGATCCGTCGGGCAGGAGAGTCGACGTGGCGGACAAACGCGGTCCGGGCAGCCTGCCGCCCGGCACGATCGCGCCGCTTGCCGGATCAACGAGAAGGATCAGCGATGAGGGACCGCTGCCGCGGGCGTCCAATCCACCGGCCGCCATCAGCAGCCCGTTGCCGAGGAGCGTGACCATCTGCCCTGCGGTCGGAAGAAAATCCGCGAGCTTGGTGTACGTCTCCGTCGATTCGTCGAACTCGTCGATCCTGCCGGCCTCGAAAATCACGACCTTGCCGTTGGGGAGCGGCACGGGAATCGGCTGCGAATAGGTCGAGTCAGGGATGACGGTCGACGTCTGCGTGGCGGGGTCGAAGATCTCGCTGTCGACGCGGTCGGTGAGGGTCTGACCGCCGACGATGAGCACGCGGCCGTCGGGGAGCAGGGCGGCAGCGTGATCGGCGCGCGCCAGGGCCAGGTTGCCGTCCGCGGTCCACGAATTCGTTGCCGGATCGAAGATCTCGACGTTGCCGATCGGATCGAACTTGTCATCGTTCCCCCCGGCGAGGAGGACGCGCCCGTCGCGGAGTTGCACCGCGGCCGCGGAGTAGTGACTGATGCTCGGTGGAGCGGTCGCGGTGAACATGTCCGTCGCGGGGTCGTAGACCTCGCTGGCGGGGGACGGGGACCCGCCGCAGATGAGGACGCGGCCGTCGGGGAGGACGAACGCCTTGATCTCCTGATACGCGGAATGCATGTGGGTGGAGGTCGGATGGAAGGTGCGCGCCGCCGGATCGTAGATCTCCGCGGTCAGAATCCGCGATTCATGTTGCGTTCCGCCGACGACGAGCACGCGCCCGTCCGGAAGGACCACCGCCGCGGCGGCATTGCGGGCATCGGTCATCGATCCGACCGGGACCGCGGACGCGAGCGCAACTGCAGGGAGGGCGAGCAGGAGCAGGACCGGAAGAATTCGAGCGCCCATGAGGCGTCGATGCTACCAGAGTTGCCCCGACGGAGAGGGCGCGAGATCCCCTTCAGACCGGCGTCGCCGCGACGAACGTGGTTCCCGGCCCGATTGCGCCGTCCGACGTGCGAACGGCCCGCGGAAGACGCAGCGCGACACGCGGCCGAGCGGGGCGACGACGCCCAAAATGGCGCTCGGATGCGGAAGCTACATCGGGATCCAGTACGACAGCTTTACCAGGAAGACATCGTGCGACGGCGCAGTGGGGATGGCGCCGACGTCGCGGCGGAAGCGGAAGTCGCCCAGCGGGACGGTGTCGGCGCGGTTCTCGTTCCATGCAACGAACAGCGCCGATCCAGGACGGAACTCCCAGCGCACCACCGCGCTGCCGCGCAGGCTGCGGAAGTTGAAGTCGGGATTGCTCGGCGCGGCGGCGGGCACGTAGTCGCGCGTGCGGGCCGCGGCCAGGGACCGGAACCGGTCATAGTTGCCCGCGGCCAGGAACGGCTGCAGGAAGAGCTGGAACGAGAGGCGAGAGGTGATCGTCCAGTCGGCGCGGGTGTCGAGCTCGAAGGAGCGCTGATCGAGGTTGGCGAAGACGTAGCGTTGCCCGAAGGTCGCCGTTGCCGCGGGATCGGCGAACGAGGTCACGTACTGCGTCGTGTTGTGGCCGCGGTTGAACGTCGGCGCGACGCTGAGCTGAAGATTCGGCCGGGGGCGTGCGTTCAGGGTCAGCGTGAGAGAACGGCCGTGGGATCCGTCGCGCGCACCGTCGACGTGTCCCAGGATTTGCACGGAGAAATTCTTCCGCGTGTCGGTGCTGACCGACGCGTCGTGGCTGTAGTAGAACGGCGTCCGCACGATCGGGCCGCCGCGCGTCAGGCGGTCATCGAACGCGCCCGGCGTCACGAGCAGCGAGAAGCTCGGGTTCCAGTAGTTGCTCGTCGTCCCGAACCACTCCGCGAAGAGCCCGCGCTCGAGCATGTCGCCGTCGAAGTTGCGGTTCGTCCACAGCCCGAAGAACATCGTCTTGTTGCGCCAGCGCGGGGTGACGTTCTCGTTGACGTACTGCATGATGGCGCTCGTGGAGATGATGTCGGCGCGCTGCATGAATCCGACGTCGTTCGTCTCGAACCCCGGCGAGTACGTCTGCACCTGCACCACCGGACGCCACAGGCCGGTGGCCTTCGACAGCATCGCCGAGCCGCCCCATCCGGCGAGCGACGTGCGCGTCGCGTCGACGCCGAAGTTCTTCGCGTCCGGCCGCTGGTAATAGCGCGCCGGCGATTCCTGCGTCAGGGCGATCGCCTCCTCGCTCCCCCGCACTTCCGTTCCGAATGCAGAGCCTTCGAAAATCCACGCCCCATCCCGGCCAAAGCGGCTGTAGCCGTCGATGCCGCCGGTGAGCGCCGAGCGGCGGAGGTCCTGCAGATCCTCGGGGAGGCGGCGGTCGACGTCGGTCAGCAGAAAGCCGATGCGGGAGTTCGAGCCGAACTCCTTCGTCACGCGGGAGACGAAGTAGTTGGTCATCGGCTCGACCTTCTGCCGGCCGAGGATGCCGTCGCTCACGAAGCGCGCGCTTTCCGAGTCGGTCAGCGCGTCGATCGCCCCGAGAGTCCAGCCGCCGGCCACCTTCCCGGTCAGCTTCGCCGCGCCGAGGATGCGCGTCTGCGCCGGCATGTCCACGAAGTCTGCGTCCACCGACTCTTGCGGCGCGCGCCCGATGCGCCGCGTGTAGAACATCGTCGGCGTGTTGAAGAAACTGAAATGGCTCGGCGCGGGGGAATCGGCGAAGCGGAAGATGTTCAGCCCCTCGATGAAGAACGGTCGCTTCTCCGGATAGAACGTCTCGAACTGCGTGAGGTTGACCACCGCGGGGTCGACCTCCACCTGGCCGAAGTCCGGGTTGACCGTGCCGGTGAGCGTGAGCGTCGACGTCAGTCCGTACTTCACATCCAGCCCGCCGTCCATGGTCGAGTCGTGCGGGCCGACCAGCGGATCGCCACCCAGGCCGCTGCGCAGATCGGTGCGCCCCACCGTGTAGGGCACCACTTCCAGCGGGCGTCCGCGATGGATCCCTTCGATGCCGATGAGGTCCGCGAAATGCGAGACGAATCCCGTCTCCCCCTTCGGCGTGTTGACGATGCGCACCGTCTCGTTCGTACGCATCGTGCGGCGCGTGATGTTGATGCCCCACACCTGAACCGGCTTGTCGGGAAAGCGCAGTTGTGAGAACGGAATCCGCACCTCGGCCTGCCATCCCTCGGGCGTGATCTTCGTGGCCGATTCCCACACGCCGTCCCAGCTCCCGTCCTCCCCGATGTCGTTGTAGAGCACCGTGTCGCTCTGCTCACCGGCGGGCGTGATGGTGAACGCGTTGCCCGAGAGCCGGTCGTGCTGCGTGTCGAGGTTGATGGAGAGGAAGTCGAACTGGCCGAACGTGTCGCGGCGGAGGAGGATGGTCGTCGGCTTCCGCGGATCGAACATCTTCGCGCCGAAGTAGATGGCGTGATCGTCGTACACGATGCGCACGGAGGTGTGGAGCGTGGCCGGCTTCTTGTCGTCCGGATCGTGCTGCGTGAAGTCCGTGAACTCCGGCGCCTGCTTCCACGCCGCATCATCGAGGCTGCCGTCGATCACCGGCGACTGTCCCTGCACGCGCACTGCGTGCAGGACCGGATGCTCCGGCCAGTTGCTGGCGTGAAGCGCGGGTGAGACCAACAAAGCGAGGATTGCGAGTCGTCGCATGGCACGAATGGTCGCATGGTTCGCCCTTCCCAGCGCGTCACCAAACCGCGAACCCCGCGTTCGTGCGCCACGAACGGTTCGCTATCCGCTGCGCGGCCGCGTGAAAAGCGCTTCGATCCAGGCCGGCGCCACTCGCGCTTCCTCTTCGCGTGCCGAGTCGGTCAGGCGATCGCGCAACGGCCGAATCGCGGGAACGGAACGGATGCCGCGGAGCTCGAATCCGGCGGCGGTGACGATCCGGGTGAGCGACTCCTCGCTGAACCCGAATCGATGGGGAAATCCGAGGAGATTGTTGTATGCCAGTTGCTGCACGATCGGGCTCTCGGCAATCCGCGGCTCTCCGTCGCGAAAGGCGCGCTCCGCCTCGCGGTAGACGCCGCCGTCGGGAACCTGCAGCGCGAGCAGCCCGCCGCGCCGGATGACGGCGAACGAGCGGGCCAGCAGTTCCGGCGGGTCGGGCGTCTGTTCGAAGCAATTCCAGATGAAGACGCCGTCGAACGATTCCGCCGCAAAACCGCAGCGCTCGAAGCGCTCGGTCGTGGTGTCGAATCCGATGGCCCGCGCGAATTCCGCTGTGTCCTGTCCGATGTCGACGCCGGTGGCCTTCCATCTCCAACGCCGTGCGACTTCGAGAAATCCACCGGCATAGCTGCCAATCTCCAGCACGCGGCTGCCGGACGGGAGCGCGTCGCGGATGTTCGTCTTCGCGGCGAAGAACTCCACGTGCAGGGCGTGGAGGCGGCGGAGCGTGCGCTCGTCGTAGTGATCCTGCGCGAAACGAACCGGCGTGCGAATCGGATCGTCGCGCACCAGAACCCCATCGCGGTAGCGGATCGCGGCCGGCTCATTGGTCGTCATCTCCGTAAGGTCGCGCAGCTCCTCCCCATCGACGGGACCGCGCAGGCGTGCCAGAAAAAACCGGCGCCGCAGTTCGATTTCGTCCGCGACTTCTTCAGCGGTCGCGACGTCGCCGGAGTTCGATCTGTCCATCGTGCACCCGGACGTCGAAGACGCACTCCGGGAAGGTCGCCGGACCGCGGCGGAGCGCGCCGTCCCGCACGCAGAATTCCGAGCCGTGCCAGGGACAGCGGATCGTGTCGCCGTCGAGCTTCCCCTCGTGCAGCGGTCCGCCGAGATGCGTGCAGGTGTCGGCGATGGCGTGGATCTCGCCGCCGATCCTGACCAGCATCACCGCGACGCCGTTCGCATCCGCGACCGCCGGCATGTTCTCGTGCAGATCGCGCTCGTTCATGACGGCGACGAACTGCTCCGGCTCGTTCTGGTCCGCCGTCGCCGTGTGGTCGACGCCGATCTGGTTTCCGAAGACGAGCCGCCCGCCGAGGTTCGCCGAGTAGAACGCAACCGCCGCTCCGGCCGCCGAGAGCGCCATGCCCAATCCGCGCGAGCGCCGGCGGCGCGCCAGCAGCGACGCCGTGAAGAGTCCCGTGGCGCCGAGATTCAGCAGCCCATGCACCAGCCCGAGACTTCGGGCCCGCCCGTCGATCTCGCTCCAGTCGGCGACGCCGGCCAGCGCAGCCGCGAGCGCGCCCGCCAGCCCGGTGCCGATGGCCACTTCGGCGGCATCGGCGAAGGCCCTGTCTCCCCGAGCCGCGTCGAGCGCGTCGAACACCAGCGCCATCGTCCAGGCGCCGATCGGAATGTCGGTCAGCGCGGGATGCACCGGATGTCCGAGCCACGTGCCGTGAAGGATGTCTTTCGTTGCGCCGAGGCCGGTGAGCACGTTGCGCACCGGCGCCTGCACCGCTTCCGCGGTTGCCGCAATCCACGGCTGCCGCTCGATCGTCTCCATGCGGCTCAACAGTGCAATCCACATGCGCGCCGCCGCTCTGTCGCGCGCGGACGAGGTCGGCGACGCTCCGTCACCGCGAACGTCTCGCCCCGGGAGTAAAATCGCGCCACGCCCATGTCCCGCTTCCCCTCCTGGCGCTTCCGCGAGATGGATCGCGGAGAGGTCAACGTCGATCCCGTGTACGACGAGTTCTTCAAGGCGCAGGACCTCGCCGACGCGCTCGTGCGCGAGGCCATCCAGAACTCGCTCGATGCGCGCCGCGGCCATTCACTCGTGCGCGTCGGGTTCCGCTTCGGACGCGATCCCCTCCCCGGCATCTACGACGGTCTCGGCGAGCACCTCGAGGCCTGCGGCGTTCCCCTCCCCGACTCGCACGCCTTCCTGGTCATCGAGGATTTCGGCACACGCGGTCTGATCGGCGATCCGACGATCGATCCGGAAATCGAGGACGAGCCGGCCGAGCGCAACGATTTCTACTACTTCTTCCGGAACGTCGGCCGGTCCAGCAAGGGCGAACTCGACCGCGGCCGGTGGGGCCTCGGCAAGGCGGTCTTCACCGTCGCCTCCCGCATCCGCACGCTCTTCGGCCTGACGCTCCGCGCCGGCGATCAGCGCGCGCTGCTCCTCGGCCAGGCGGTCCTCAAGACCCACATCGTCGGCTCCCGGCGCATCGATCCCTACGGTTTCTTCGGCCGCAGCGATCGCGGCTTCCCGCTGCCGATCGAAGACGACGATCTCCTCGAGCGTTTCGCCGACGGCTTCGGCCTCGAGCGATCCGAGCCGGGCCTCTCGATCGTCATCCCCTTCGTCCGCGACGACGACCTCTCGTTCGAGTGCATCGCCGTTTCCGCCGTCCGCCAGTATTTCTATCCGATCATTCGCGGCGATCTCGTCGTCACCATCGAGGACAACGGCAGAGCGCAAACGATCCAGCCGCGCTCCATCGACTCCGTGGAAGGATCCGATCCCGCGCTGAAGCGGCTCTGCGCGCTGACGCGCTGGTCGGTCGCGCTCCCCGAAGAAGAGCGGACGGAGCTTCCTGCGCCGCCTCCTTCCGGCGCACCATCGTGGCGCGGCGAGATCCCGATCTCGGACTCGCTCCGGGCCCGCTTCGAGCGCGGCGAGCCGCTGGCGTTCCGCATCCCGGTGGCCATCAGACGGAAGAAGAGCCGCGCGGCGATGTCCTACTTCGATCTCTTTCTCGAACGCGACGACGAACTCAAACGGGGAGAGCATCACTTCATCCGCCGCGGCATCACCATCCCCGAGGTAAAGACCAGCCGGAGCCAGCCGGTGCGCGCGCTGGTCGTGGTCGACGACGACGCGCTGGCGCGCTTTCTCGGCGATGCGGAGAATCCGGCGCACACCGACTGGTCGGAGCGCTCGGACAAGATCCGCACGCTCTACGAACATGGCCCGTGGACGGTGCGATACATCAAGCAGAGCGTCGACCGCCTCGTGGCCGCGCTCGCCCGTCCGCCCGAGGGGCGCATGCGCGATCTCCTCGCCGAGATCTTCTCCGTTCCCGCGGGGACGGCGGGGGCCGAAGAGGACGCCGGGCCGCGAGGCGAGGAGCACGGAACCATCCGCACTCCAGAGCCGAATCCGCCGGCTCATGAAGCGCAGCCCAGGCCGCGGCCGGCGATCTCCGCGACGCGCGGCGGCTTCACCATCCATGGCAGCGGCGATCCCTCCGACGCCGGCGTGCCGTTCGTCGCGGAGATGGCCTACCGGACGCGCAGCGGCAACCCATTTCGAAAGTACAGCCCCTTCGATTTCGAGATCGGCGCGGCGGGGATCGACGTCGAGGTGCAGGGGGCGCTGATCCGTTCCGCCGCCGGCAATCGCGTCGAGTTCATCCCCTCGCGTCCCGACTTCCGCCTCTCGGTGGCCGGATTCGACTGCCGCCGCGACGTCATGGTCCGGCTCCAGCGGCAGGGAGAGGAAAGCGAATGACTTCGGTCGTCCGCAAGCTGAACTTCACCGACCGCGTGAAGATCCCGAAGAGCAGCGTGCGCTTCGATGTCCGGCGCGACAGCGGCGGCGTGCTGGCCTTCGACGCGCGGCTCGGCCTCGACGACATCGACGCCCCGCCGCACGCGCGCGTCTATGTTGAGGCGTGGTACCGCACGTCGTACATGCGCTTCGACTGCGGCACGATCGCGCAGCTCGCCATCCCTTCCGACCGGCGCCTGCAGGAGATCGAGAGCCGCAACGTCGTCCGGTTCCGCGTAAAAGTCGTCGACAACTCCGCGAACGAGCATCGCATCGTGGCTGTTGCCGACGACATCCTCGCCGTGGCGCGGAGCGGCGCCGAGGCGGGGCGGATCTCGCTGCTTCCGGTCGAGTTCAACGACCTCGGCGACGAGATCTGGCGCCTGCAGTACGAAATCACCGGCCCGGTGCTCGAGCTGAACAACCGCATCGCCGGGATCGAGCAGACGGCCAGGCACGACACGCACTTCTTCGCCCTCGTCTATCCGGCGGTCGTGCGGGAGATCCTGACGCGCATTCTGCTGATCGATCAGCAGCCGCCCGCGGAGGACGACGAGTGGTGGGGGCTGTGGCTGCGGTGGGCGGCGGAGATGAGCGACAGTCCGCTGCCGTCCGAGACGGACGACTACGCGGCATGGATCGGCGAGGTCGTCGCGGCGTTCTGCGGAAGGCATGACCTGGTGCGGCGGATGTCGCCGGCGGAGGAGCCGGATGCCTGACGTGCGGCGCCTGACGGAGAAAGGCATCGAGGCCTTCCGCGCGTTCCTCGACACG
>DATFUW010000661.1:0-2521 GCA_035260605.1 Thermoanaerobaculia bacterium
GGCGAAGTCGAGTATGGAGTCGCCGTTCAAATCACCGGTCGCGACGGCGGCCGGGCCGATCCCCACCGAGACATCGACTTTGGTGGCGAACGATGTCGCACAGGCCGGCGCGCAGGGTGCGCCGATGAGAACCAATGCCGCGACCGCGGTGGAAATGAAGTGCTGCAGACGCGCCGCCATTGCCCGACCTCCCGCTGCCGCCGATCGAGGCACCGGCGGCCGTTCGTGCGGACGGTAGTGCGTGGGAGAGGCGGGCCGCGGCGACACCGGTCACGGCAGTCTGTGCGGCTTGCGGCGCGTACCGCCTCAGCGAGCTACGGCCAGACTCCCGGGATCTCTGCCGGCGGGCACACCTCGATTCTCTCGGCGTAGCTTCGGTTCTCGTTGACGCGCGAGAACACGGGAAGGCGCAGCCGGTCGATTATTCGACGTCATCGATTTCGGCGCGATCCCCCCGGCGGATGCCGGGACGCCGCGTGGCCCCGAACTCCGCTACCGGCGGAGCTTCTCCAGCGTGGCTTGCGCTCCCGTCCGCGTCGACGCGATCCGCCTGGGCGACAACCTCATCAACGACATTCCGCAAAACGGGATCGAGGAGCAGATCGCGGTAAGGAACAACCGGATCGACGCGGTGATCCCGGTAGACCGCGAGCGTGTGGCGGCCTCCGGAATCGACGAGACCGGATTCGCCGAGCCGCTCACCCTGCCGCCCGGCCGCTACGTCGCGAAGCTGCTCGTGACGCTCGGCGGGGGGCGGCCGGCGGTGCATGGCAGCCGTTCACGCTTCTCTGAGTGTTCGGAGCTTCCCAGGCACGCGCGCGCGTCGCGGTCATTGACTCCACGCCCGACCGCGGCTAATTTGGCGGGACACGATGTCCAGCACAACGCGCGCCGTGGAAGCCGCAGCGGTCACGATCTTCGTGCCCGGACTGCTCCGTCATACCTGTGCGGGGTCGGCGGAGCTGACCGTGAGCGCGGCAACCGTGCGCGCCGCGCTCGACGAACTCGAGACCCGCTACCCGGCGCTCTATCGCAGCGTCTGCAATGAGACGGGCGCCGTGCGCCGTCATGTGAACCTCTTCCTCAATTCGGAAAACATTCGCGACATCGACGGGCTGGACACCGCGGTCGCCGCCGGAGACGTCCTCACGATTCTTCCGGCCGTCTCAGGAGGGTGATATGAGTGAGCGAGTCGTCCTCGCCATCGGAACACGGAAAGGCCTTTTCGTCGCCGAATCGTCGAAGAGCCGGCGCAAGTTCGAGCTGCGCGGTCCGTTCGGCAAAGGAGTGAGCGTCTACTCCGCGCTGGTCGACACGCGGCGCAAACCGCGGATCTACGCATCGAGCTGCAACGCCTTCTTCGGCATGAAGGTCCTCGCCTCGAACGACCTCGGCAAGTCGTTCAAGGAGACGAAGTCCGCCCCCGCCTTCCCGAAGGACGACGGCCGCGCGCTGGCCAACATCTGGGCCCTCTCTCCCGGCAAAGGGAAGCGCGAGATCCTCGCCGGGGTCGAGCCGGCCGCCCTCTTCCGCAGCGTCGACGACGGAAACTCGTGGGAGATGGTCCCCGGCATCAGCAACCACGAGCACTCCCGCAAATGGGAGCCGGGCGCCGGAGGGATGTGCATGCACACCGTCATCCACGACGGCGATCGCCTCCATATCGGAATCTCGACCGGTGGACACTATCGGAGCGACGACGGCGGGGCGACGTTCACCGCGTCCAACGAGGGAGTCGGCGCCGGCTTCAGGCCCGACCCGTACCCGGAATTCGGACAGTGCGTGCACAAGATCGCCCGTCACGACGATGCGCCCGGACGTCTCTACATGCAGAACCATGGCGGCTGGGGCGAGTGGGAGGGTCCGGGAGGGCGGCGCCCCGACATCGGCGTCCTTCGCAGCGATGACTACGGACGGACCTGGTATTCCATCGCCAAAGGACTGCCCTCCGACTTCGGTTTTCCGATCGTCGTCCATCCGCACGACGCCGACACCGTCTACGTCGTGCCGCTGGAGCCGATGACGCGCACCTGCCCCGGCGGCGCCCCCGCGGTCTGGCGCAGCGAGAACGGCGGACGCTCGTGGAAGCGCCTGGCCCGCGGTTTCCCGAAGAAGGAGAGCTTCTTCACCGTCCAGCGCGACGCGATGGACATCGACTCGCTGCCATCACCCGCTCTCTACCTCGGCACGACGACGGGCCAGCTCTGGATGGGCAGCGAAGGAGGCGAGGAGTGGAACTCGTTGTTCGATTCCCTCCCGCCGATCCACTGCGTCAAGGCGGCCGTCGTCTAGGGAAGCTCCCATCGCCGTCCGGACTCGTTCCTGGGGCGAACTTCGACACGACTCGACCAGGGCGAAGTTCCTGGAGGTGCACGGCCTCGAGAACCGTCGTGCCTGACGTGATCGTCGGATGGGTGTACGAACCGGCTGCCGTCCCATCGCCCTGCGCGCCTGATCGAGTGCGCCGCGCAATTCGGTGATCTGGGCCTTCGGCGGAAAGGCCGTCAGCGGCGCGCAGCCA
>DATFUW010000662.1:0-7774 GCA_035260605.1 Thermoanaerobaculia bacterium
GAACTTCGGCGTGAAGCCGAGGACCTGGAGTGTGTTCCGGTGATAGCCGTAGTAGGGCTCGAAGAGGAGCACCTCGTCGCCGGGGTTGAGCGTGGCCATCGCCGCGTTCAGAAACCCGCCGCTCGATCCCACGGTGACGACGATTTCCGTCGCGGGATCGGCGCGCAGGCCGTTGTAGTGCTCGAGCTTGCGCGCGATCCGCTCCCGCAGCACGTCGATCCCTTCGAACTTCGAATAGGTCGCCTTGTTCGAGCGGATGGCATCGCACGAGCCCTCGACCAACTCGGGGATCGTCGGCAGATCGCAGATGCCCTGCCCGAGATTGATTCCGCCGACCCGCTCGCATTCCCGCGACATGCGGCGGATGTCGGACTGCACGAGGCCACGGAGTCGGTCGCTGATCTGCATGGTCATGATGGTTGGCTTAGCTTATCGTAAACGGCGCCGGCCGCCGGCCGGAACGTGCCGGCCCACCATTCGCCTTTCGCCGCCTCCCGCGCCAGCCGCAGCCCGTGGCGCTGGCAGGAGTCGACCACGACCTCCCGCTGCACTCCCAGAATTCCGCTGACAATGAACATGCCGCCAACGTGCCGTTTCACGGCGGGAAGCGAGGCCACGATCACATCAGGGAGGATGTTCATCGTCACCGCGTCGAACGACCCTCCGCGCAGCGCGTCGAGGCCGCCGATGAAGAATGGCATCGCGGCGGGGGCGATCCCGTTGCGGCGGCGGTTCTCGCGCAGCGGGCGGAAAGCATCGGGATCGATGTCCAAAGCCACCGCCTTCCGCGCGCCGAGGCGCAGCATGGCCATCGCCAGAATCCCGCTGCCGGACCCGATGTCGAGCGCCGACGCCCCGCGGAGGTCCTCCTGTTCGAGCAGTTCGATGCACAGCGCGGTCGATTCGTGTGATCCGGTGCCGAACGCCTGCTCCTGCGGGACCACCAGCCGGTGACGGGCCGCGTCGGGCGGAATCAGCGATGCCTCCGGCGCGACGAGGAAGGAATGCCCGATGAACAAGGGCTCCAGCGACTGCTCGTACCGCGCGAGCCAGTCGAGGCTCGGGCGGTCCACGCTCCGGCACTCGACCGGCAAATCGCGCAGGGCTTCGGCCGCCTCAGTGCGCGCCGCCGGGGAGTCGAAGTAGGCGGAGATCGTCCTCTCCGCCGTGCTGTTGCCGGTCGATGGCGTGAGGAAGAGCCGTCCCTGCACCACGTCGAACAGCGACGGGTCGCAGGTGATCTCCAGGATGAAGTCGGTCACTCTTCCTGGGCCCGGCGCCACGCCCAGTAGCAGGTCAGCGGGACGAGGCCGCAGCCGACGAGCCACCAGGCGACGCCGAGGGCCGCGACGCTCTCGCTGCGCATGGGACCGAGGGGCAGCAGCGCGACGGCGGTGTAGAGCGCGATGGCGATGCCGAAGCAGACCAGTGCCGCGGTGCGGTAGCGGACGAGATTCTCGGTGAGCGAGTCGGGACGATCCAAGCAGGCAAATGGTAACGGATCTTGAGCTATCCGCCGAAGAAGTCCTTGACCTTGTCGAACACTCCGCGGGCATCGGGCGGGTTCTCTCCCTCCAGCGCCGCGAACTGTTCGAGCAGTTTGCGCTGCTCGTCGGTCAACGCGGTGGGGACGCGCACGCTGATGTGGATGTAGTGATCGCCGCGGCCGGAACCCTGCAGGAACTGCACTCCTTTGCCGCGCAGCCGGAACACCTGGTTCGGCTGCGTTCCGGCCGAGATGCGAAGCGTCTCCGGCCCGTCGATCGTATCGGCGCGGATCTCCACCCCGAGTGCCGCCTGGCTCAACGTGACGACCTCTTCCGAGTGGATGTCGTAGTCGCGCCGCGTGAACTTCGGATGGTCCTGGACGGAGATGAAGACATACAGATCTCCCGCCGGACCGCCGTTGTAGCCGGCCTCCCCTTCGCCGGCGATACGCAGGCGAGAGCCCTCATCGACGCCGGGGGGGATCTTGACCGAGAGGGTTTTCTCCTCACGGATGCGCCCCGACCCGGAGCATGCAGCGCACGGGTCCTTGACGACCCTTCCGGCGCCGCCGCATTGCGGGCAGGTGCGCGCCACGGCGAAGAATCCCTGCGAGTAGCGGATCTGTCCCCGACCGCCGCAGCCGCTGCAGACCACCGGGGCGGTGCCGGGCCTGGCTCCGCTGCCATTGCACGTGGCACAGGTGACGACGCGCGGCAGGGTGATCGACACTTCCTTGCCGAAGACGGCGTCCTCGAACTTCATGGTGAGGTCGTAGCGAAGGTCGTTTCCGCGGGCGGGACGGTTGCTGCGGCGGCGGCTGGCTCCGAAGAAGTCGCCGAAGCCGAAGAGGTCGCCGAGGATGTCGCCAAAATCCGCGAACTGGCTGGGATCGAAGCCCCCCATCCCTCCCACTCCGCCGTGGCCGTAGCGGTCGTAGCGCGCGCGCTTCTCCTCGTCGGACAAGACGGCGTAGGCTTCCGCGGCTTCCTTGAATTTCTCCTCGGCCTCGGGGTCGTCCGGGTTCTTGTCCGGATGGTACTTGAGCGCCATGCGCCGGTACGCCTTCTTGATCTCGTCGAGGCTCGCACCGCGGGCGATCGCAAGGACTTCGTAATAGTCGCGTTTCTCGGTCGCAGCCATGGCGGAGGGGTTACTGCGGAGTGTCGGTGGGCACGCTCATCTTCGTCGGATTGTAGAGCATGACACTGGTCAGGATGCGCGAGGCTGCCTGAAGGTTGTAGATGCCGTCATTGAGCTTCTGCTTCTCTTCGCTGGCCGCGGCGTCCTTTGCCTGGGCGATGATCTTCTGCACGTTGTCGCGGTCTTCCTCGTTCAGCAGTTTGCCGAACTCACGGAAAACCTTCTCGTTGGTGTAGATCATTCCTTCGAGCTTGTTCTGGAGCATGCGTGTCTCGCGGCGGTTGGCGTCGGCGCGCTGGTGCTCGGCGGCTTCGGTCACCAGCCGTTCGATCTCGTCCTTGGAGAGCCCCCCGGCAGGATGGATCTGCACGCCCTGGGACTGACCGGTGGCCTGATCGCGGGCCGTGACGCTGACGATCCCGTTCGAGTCGATGGCGAAGGTGACTTCGATCTGTGGAACTCCGCGGGGAGCCGGCGGGACGCCGACGAGGTCGAACTTGCCGAGCGACTTGTTCTCGCGCGCGAATTCGCGTTCGCCCTGCAGCACATGCACCTGGACCTTGCTCTGGTTGTCGGCGACGGTGGTGAAAATCAGGGAGTTCTTCGTGGGGATCGTCGAGTTGCGCTCGATGATCTTGGTGAAGAGCCCGCCGTGTGTCTCCAGCCCGAGCGACAGCGGCGTGACGTCGAGGAGGATCATGTCCTTGATGTCGCCGCGGAGGATCCCGCCCTGCACGGCGGCGCCGACCGCCACCACCTCGTCCGGATTGATGTTGCGGTTCGGCTCCTTGCCGAAGACTTTCTGCACCGCCTCGACGACCTTCGGCATGCGCGTCTGGCCGCCGACCAGCACGACCTCGTCGATCTGATTGGGGCGCAGCCCGGCAGCCTCGAGCGCGTCGGTGACCGGATCGATGGTCCGCTGGATCAGGTCCTCGACCATTCGCTCGTAGTCGTGCCGCTGCAGCACGCTGTTCAGATGCTTCGGCCCCGAGGCGTCGGAGGAGATGAAGGGCAGCGTGATGCGCGTCTCCGGCGCGGTCGACAGGTCGTGTTTGGCACGCTCGGAGGCCTCCTTCAACCGCTGCAGCGCCATCCGGTCCTGCGTCAGGTCGATGCCGGTGTCGCGTTTGAAGTTGGCGATCAGCCAGTCCATGATCCGCTTATCGAAGTCCTCGCCGCCGAGGTACGTGTCGCCGGACGTGGAGAGGACCTCGAAGAGACCGTCTTCCAGCTTCAGGATCGAGATGTCGAATGTGCCGCCGCCGAGGTCGTACACGGCGATGAGCTGGTTCTCCTTGTTGTCGAGGCCGTACGCCAGCGCCGCGGCGGTCGGCTCGTTGATGATGCGCAGCACCTCGAGGCCGGCGATCTTCCCCGCGTCGCGCGTGGCCTGGCGCTGCGAGTCATTGAAATACGCCGGCACGGTGATGATCGCCTCGGCTACCGGCTCCCCGAGGAACTCCTCGGCGAACGACTTGATCTCCATCAGCACGAACGCCGAGATCTCCTCCGGCGAGTACTCGCGGTCGCGCACGCGGACCTTGATGTCGCCATTCGAGGCCGAGACCATCTGGTACGGCAGGACCTGTTTGGCCCGCGCCACCTCGTCCGAGTCGTACTTCCGGCCGATGAGGCGCTTGATGGCGAAGATGGTGTTGAACGGATTGGTGATCGCCTGCCGCTTGGCGATCTGGCCGACGAGCCTGTCGCTATCCTCGGTGAATCCGACCACCGATGGAGTCGTGCGGCTCCCCTCGCGATTGGGGATCACCTGCGGAGTCGTGACGTCCACGACCGCAACGCACGAGTTCGTCGTTCCGAGATCGATACCGATGATTTTGGACATGAGCCGAGTTTTGTGATTCTACCGCTGCTCTTCCGGGCCGCCCACCGCAACTTTGACCATTGCCGGCCGCAGCAGGCGTTCGTGAATGAAATACCCCTTCTGCAGGACCGCCACGACGGTGTGCGACGGCACCGAGGGGTCGTCCTCGCGGACCACGGCTTCGTGGATCTTGGGATCGAAGGGGACGCCTGAATCATCGATCGGCTTCAGTCCATATTTTTCGAGGACGCCATAGAGCTGTTTGTAGATCATGAGCACACCCTTGTGAAAATCGTCTCCCTCCTCGGCGTGCTCGAGGGCGCGGTCGAAGTTGTCGAGCACCGGGAGAAGCTCGCGCACCAGGCCGCTCAGGGCGTACTTGTAAAAGTCGGCCTTTTCGCGCTCGGTCCGTTTGCGGAAGTTCTCGAAGTCCGCGAGGGTCCGCAGATAGCGGTCCTTCATGTCGTCGCTCTCGGCGCTGGCCTGCCCGGGAACGATCTCCCTGGCGCGGCGTGCGGCCGTCGAATCGGCGGCCTCCTGCGCGGCGATCTCCATCTCGTGCTCGATGTCTTCCACCGAGTTGCCCGTGTCCTCGAGCACGTAGCTGTCGTCCTCGGGTCCATTCTTGGCGATCGGTTTCTTTTCGTCGCTCAATGCTTCTGCTCCTCTTCTTCCTCGATTTTGTGGCTGAGGGCACGGCTCAGGTAGTCGACCAGCGGGGCCATGCGTGCGTATTCCATGCGCATCGGCCCGATGATTCCCACCATCCCCATCGGCGCGTGCGAGCCGTAGCGGCGGGCGACCAGACTGAAATTGTGGTGCTGGGTGAAATCGGTCTCCGAACCGATCAGGATCTGCAGGCCGTCTTCGGTCAGGCAGGAGTTGAGCAGTTCGATCAGCTTCTCGCGTTCCTGCAGCGCCAGCATCATCTTGCGCAGCGCCGCGGCATCAGCATATTCGGGTTTGCTCAGGATCGACGTCGCTCCTTCGACGTACAGCTCGTGCTCCGAGGGATCGCTGTCGTTGGCCGCCTCGATGCCGAGCGAGATCGTCTTCTGCAGCATCTGATCCTGCATCGCCCGTTCCTCTTCGGCGAGGTGCATCAGCCGTCCGCGCATCTCCAGCAGCGTCAACCCTCCGAACTCCGCGGTGATGTACCGGCTGATCTTCTCCAGCTCGTCGCGGGTGAAGCGATGGCGGCTCTCGATCACCTTGTTCACCACCACGCTGTTCGTCCCGACGATCACGCACATGATCTTGTTTTCGGCCACCAGGACGAAATCCATGCTGCGGACGGTGAACTGCAGCAGGGTCGGCATGAAGACCACGCCGACCTGATTGCTCAGCGTCGACAGCAGGCGTGATGCGAGGTGCAGCACCTCCTCGATCTCGTTCGCGTTGCGGACCTGATCGTCGATGGCCTCCCGCTCGCGCGACGACAACATCCGGGAGCGCATCAGGTGATCGATGAAGAAACGGTAGCCGCGGTCGGTCGGAACGCGTCCCGCCGACGTGTGCGGCTGCTGGACGAATCCCAGGTCCTCGAGATCGGCCATCACGTTGCGCAGACTGGCGGGCGACAGCTCGAAGCGCCCCGATTTAGCCAGGGAACGCGAGCTGATCGCCTCGCCGGTGGCGACATGTTGCATGATGATCTCGCGCAGAACCTCACGGGCTCGGCTGTCGAGCTCGTCTTCGAGAAGGTCGACTTTTTGCACCATGGATGGTGTCTGGCACTCTGGAGTTCCGAGTGCCAGCCTCCCCACTGTAGAAATGGGCTTCGGGAGTGTCAAGGTTAACGGTTTGTGAAATGAATGGATTCCGGGCAGCCGCGCCCGCGGTCGGGCTGGCGATGGCCCTCTGTCTGCTCCCGGCCGCGGCCCGCCCGGCGCAGTCCGCGGTCATCGACCGCATCGCCGCGATCGTCGACCATGAGGTGATTACCCTCAGCGAGATCAGCCAGATGGCCGCGATCCGCTTCTTTGCCCGGCAGGCCGGGCAGGGCGAGGACGACTACCGTCACTTCATCCTCGATTCGCTCATCGCCCAGGCGCTCCGCTATCGCGACGTAGAGCGCTTCGGCGCGGAGGACATCTCCAGGGACGTCATCGAGGCGCGGCTGCAGCAGATCGAGTCGCGCTTCGCGTCGCCAGCCGAGTTCGACACCGCGGTCCGCGACGCGCAGCTCACGCTCGATGAAGTCCGGACGCTGATCAAACGGCAGCTCGAGGTCGAAAGCTACATCCAGGAGCGCTTCGCGCCCATGATCTTCGTCTCATCCGACGAGATCGACACCTACTACCGCGGCCCGTTCGCGAAGGAGCGCGCGGCGCGAGGCCTTCCCGTTCCACCGCTGAAAGACGTCCAGGAGGACATCCGATCCACGCTCAAGGCCTCACGCCTGCAGCAGGAGGTCGACCGCTGGACTGCGCAACTGCGCTCACGCGCCAACGTCGACATCTACACCTGGATGTAGGGCCGGCTCTCAGCCGGCCGGAGAGCCGGGGCAGCCGGGGCAGCCGGCTGGAGAGCCGGCTCTACATGCCGGCTCTACATGCCGGCTCTACATGCCGGCCGTGCATGCCGGACGGAGTGCACCATCCTGCTACCATGATCGCGTGGTCCTCCAGGACAACGCGATGCTCGGCCCGTACCGGATCACGGGACGGATCGGAGAGGGAGGCATGGGTGCGGTCTATCGCGCGGAGGACACACGCCTCGGCCGCGCAGTGGCCATCAAGGTCCTGACCGCCGTCACGCTCAGCGATACGGAGCGCCTGCAGCGGTTCGAGCAGGAGGCACGGGCCACGGGGATGCTCAACCATCCCAATCTGCTGACGATCTACGACGTCGGGAGCACCGAGGGGACGCCATTTCTGGTCAGCGAACTCCTGGAAGGCGAGACGCTGCGCGACCGCATCGATCATGGGGCGGTCCCGCCTCGCAAGGCGATCGATATCGCGCTGCAGCTCGCGCACGGGCTGACCGCGGCGCACGAGAAGGGGATCGTCCACCGCGATCTGAAGCCGGACAACATCTACATCACGAAGGAAGGGCGGGTGAAGATCCTCGACTTCGGGATCGCCAAGCTCACGCCGACCGGAGCGAACGACGGGCCGACGTTTCCGATGACCGCCACGGAGCCGGGCATCGTGCTGGGGACGGTCGGCTACATGTCTCCCGAGCAGGTGCGCGGCGAGCCGGTCGACCGGCGGTCGGACATCTTCGCCTTCGGCGCGATCGTGTACGAGATGCTCGCCGGCACGCGAGCCTTCAAACGCGACTCTTCGATCGAGACGCTGACGGCGATCCTGCGGG
>DATFUW010000663.1:0-4089 GCA_035260605.1 Thermoanaerobaculia bacterium
TTGACCGGAATCAGCACGCCGGCGATCAACAGCCCCGAGGTGAACGCCAGGAAGTTCCGCTCCAGCGCCGAGCGCTCCTCGATCAGATGCGACAGCAGGAGATTCACCGTGGAGAAGGCGATCATGCCGAACATGAAGGTGACCGAATACGCCAGCACCTCCTTGATCACCACCTCCACGTCCCACAGCTTGTATTTGAGGATCGAGACGGCGAACGCCAGCGGGATCAGCGCCAGCGGCAGGATGGAAATCGTGGAGTAGATCGGCTTGACCGATCCGACGACGAGATACGGAATCAGGTACACCAGCAGGAAGGGGACGAAGCCGATCGCCATCCCCAGATAGATCCACTTGATCTGCTTCTTGCCCACCGCCGCGGCCGTGCGGTAGGTATAGGCCAGCGTCACGACCGCCAGCGTGAAGTAGATGGCGAAGTCGGCGATCTCCCACTTCTGCACGATCTCCAGTGAGCGGTACGGCGCGGCGATCACCAGCCGGTTGCCAAAGATCAGCAGGTCGATGTCCCACGCCGCCAGCAGCGCCGGCGGAAGATAGAGCGCCGCCAGCAGCCAGCGGTTCCGCACGATCGGACGCGGGAAGCGCAGAAAGAAGTGCAGCGTCAGCGCCGGCAGCAGGATCGTGGCGAACTCCTCCACCATCTCCAGCAGCTTGTAGGTGAAGTCGATGTCGCCCGCCGGCGTGTAGACGTAGACGATGAACGACAGCAGCGTGACGAAGTAGAAGAGCGTGCTCTCGAACCGTCCCGCGCGGAACAGCGTGAACAGGCCGATGGCCAGATACAGGAACCCGATGAAGCTGAGGATCAGATATGGATAGTCGATCTTCAGCTCCGGCACGCGGTAGGTCAGGTTCAGCGTCCGTTGACCGCGCTGGACCACCATCGGCACCGGCTGACCGATTCTCCGAAGCGTCTTCTGCAGTCCCTCGACCTCGGTGCTCGGGGTGTCGCCGATCAGCCAGATGGCGTCCCCTGCCCTCAGCCCCGACCGCGCGGCATCGCTGTCGGGGTCGACGCTTTTCACCACGATCACGCCGTTGCGCCGCGTGAACGTAAAATCGATCCGCTCGAACGACGAGCGCTTCCTCTGGAACGAGGCGAAGGCTCCCACCACGACGGCAAGCGTCAGGAGAAGGATCGCCGCATTGATCCAAGTCGACTTTCGCATCGGGCGGGCCGGATTCGATTCAACGTAGGTGCCGCTGCCAATTTCAGCCTAACTTCATGAAATTGAACGGCGGGAACGGTTTTTCGCTTCCTTCGGGCGAGGCTGTTTTTCAAGGGATTGAATCGAGCCGACGGAAAGTTGAAGCTGGATTCAGCGGATTGGAAAGCGGCAGACGTCGCGCAGCAGACAGATGTCGCAATTGGACTTGCGCCGTTTGCGGCTGCAGCGGTCGAGAATGCCGAGGCGGCAGATGGCGAAATCGTAACGGACCGGGTCCGACCGGTCGAACCGCGCCAGCCTGTCGGTGATCGCCCGCGCCGTCTTCCAGTCCGCGCTCTTGCGCCGGTTCAAGCCCAGGAACGTCGCGATCCGGTGCACGTGCGTATCGAGCGGAACGACGAGCCGCGCCGGGTCGACGAAGTCCCAGATCCCGAGGTCGGGAGGAGTGCGGCGGACCATCCAGCGGAGAAAAAGATTCATCCGCTTGCAGGCGCTGCCGTCGTTCGGAGAGCTCAGCAGATAGCGCAGGCCCTCGGCCGGCCGGCGGCCGCGCTCGGCCGGGCCGATGATGGCTTCGACGAAGCGCGCCAGCGAGGGGCCGATGTCGGCCTCTGAGGGATCGTCACAGCGGCGGAAGAGCTCGCCGAGCGTGCCGTGCGCGGCGATGACCCGCGCCAGGACGCCGAAAAGCGCGACCACGTCCCGGGTCTTGTGAAACCGGTGCGAGAAGCCGGCGAACTCGCCTCTTGCCTTCCGCTCGTCGAACGATTGCAGGTAGGAGTATGGAGCAGGCCGCATCCGCTCGAGCAGCCAGCCGACGTTGGCCACGACAATGTCCGCGCGGCCGTAGGCAAACGCCGCGGCGAGGATCCCGGCCACCTCCTGATCGCGCGGATCCGTGTATTGCAACACCAGTTGCAACGGATCAGGGTCGAGCGTCGACGCATCGAACGTCGCCACCAACGCATCGAGGCGTTGACGTAACATCGCATCTCGAACCGGGCGGTTCATGTGCCGTCCAACAGGAAACTCAGGACCCCGATTCTCCGTCAAATTCAGCGAATCCGGCAGCGATTCGTATGCTGGACAAATTCAGGAGAACGCTCATGCGCCGCAGTCTCCTTTCATTGCTCGTCCTTTTGACCGCGTTCCCGCTCAGCGCTGCCATCACCGGAGTCGTCGTCAATGGCGACGGCCAGCCGGTTGCCGGAGCGAAGGTATCGATCTTCGCTCCGGAATCGATCGAGGCGCGCCGCGAGCGCCTGGTGTCGAACGCCCCCGACCGCAAGCCGATAGCCTCGATGACTCCCGGCAGCAAGGGGACGTTCACCTTCGACTCCCCGAAAGACGAGCCGGTGGTCGAGCTCGACATCGAAGCGAACGGCTTCGCGCCCGAAGCGCTCCGCCTGCTCGCCGACGACGATGCCGGTGCGGTCGCGCTCACTCCCGCCGCCCCGCGGCTGGGCACGATCACCGCGGCCGGAAAGCCGGTGGCCGGCGCCACGGTCATCTGGATGGGAGACACGGCCGACGTCATCACGCGCACCGACGCCCAGGGGCATTACAGCGTGCCGGACCCGGCGAAATGGGCGAACCATCTGACGGTCATCCACCCTGATTTCGCCGTCCTCCAGGAAGTGATGCGCCCGAATGCCGTCAAACTCGATCACTCGCTGGAGGAAGGAGTGAGGGTCACCGGTCGTGTGGTCGCGCAGGACGGGAAGACGCCGGTGGCCAAAGCGGATCTGCGGATCGACGATCTGCCGCTGGCCACGACCGGGGACGACGGAACGTTCACCATTTCCGCGGCGCCGGCGAACTGGGAGGAGATCGAAGCGCGCGGCGGAAATGCCGGCGGGCTGCGCGCGCGTGCCGGCAAGGGGGCGCTCTCGATCCGGATGGCGCCGCTGGCGGTGATCTCCGGATCGGTCAGCGACGCGAAGAGCCGGCTTCCGCTGGTCGACGCCGAGGTGCGCCTGCTGCCGGAATCGCAGATGGGCGGGCGGATCCGCGGGCGCGGCCTCTTCGGTCCGTTCGGATCGCAGGTCTTCGGCGCCGCGCTGACGGACTCGAAAGGGCGGTTCACCTTGACCGTCGTTCCCGGCCGTTACACCCTTGCAGCCGCCTATCCCGGTTCGGAGATCAGCCACGCGAGCGTGTCCGTCACCGCCGGCCAGACGGCGAACCGTACGCTGTGGGCCACGGCGAATGCACGCGTGAGCGGCACGATCGTCGACGAGGCTCGCCGGCCGCTCGCCGGCGCACGCGTCGCCTTCCGGGACGCGAACCGCGGCGGCAGGTTCATGATCGTCATGGGGGGCCGCACATCGCCGGACCTGGCGGCGATCAGCGGTCCCGACGGCCGCTTCTCTCTGCGCAACGTCACTCCCGACACCGACGTTCGTCTCGATGCCACCAGGAAAGGCTTCCCTTCCGCGGAGAGCGCCACGCTCCACCTCGCCTCGGGGGAGCGCAAGAGCGGGATCATGATGACCATCGTCCAGGGCGTCGCCCTGAGCGGCAAGGTCACCGACCCCGACGGACGGCCGCTCTCCGGCGTGGCCGTGCGCCCGGTGCAGTCCGAAGGCGGCGGGATGCGCGGCTTCGCGGTCCGGCGCGTGATCATGACCATGACCTTTTCCGACGATGACGACATCGTGAAGACCGGAAGCGACGGCACGTTCACGGTTCACGTGAAACCAGGAACCTACGACATCGTCTTCAAGCGCGAGGGCTTCGCCACGAAGACGCTCCGCGGCGAAGCGATCAACGCCACGACCGAGCCGGTGAGCGTGAAGCTCGACCCCGGGGTCGAAATCAGCGGACGCGTCACACGGTCCGGAGCCGGCGTGGAAGGGGTGGCGGTGAATGCGATCAGCGAGGACGCGAACGCGAACACCGT
>DATFUW010000664.1:0-10274 GCA_035260605.1 Thermoanaerobaculia bacterium
GCATTTCATCGGGCTCAATCCGAACACCGTCGGATTCGTCTACCTGATCGCCGTCCTCTTCATCTCCCTCTGGTGCGGATTGCTGATCGGGACGGTGGCCTCTGTCGCGGCGACGCTCTGCTACAACTTCTTTTTCTTTCCGCCGCTTTACACGTTCACGCTCGCCGACCCGGCGAACTGGTTCGCGCTCGCCGCGTTTCTCGTCTCCTCCGTGACCGTCACCCGGCTGGTGGTCGCCGCGCGCGTGCAGGCCGCTGCGGCCGAACAGAGGCGCAAGGAGCTGGAGACGCTCTACGGCCTGAGCATCGATCTGTTCACCGCTACCACCCAGGTTGGCGCGCTCGGCCAGGCCGCCGGCCGCGCGCTGCAGCTTCTCGGCGCGCGCGGCGGAGGGCTGGTTCTGTTCGACGACAGCCTTTACCGGCAGCGCGTCGTCTCGTGGAGCGGACCGAAACCGGACGAGATCGAGGACCTCATCGCCGGAGTGGGAAGGCACAAACGTCCGCTGGAGTTTCCCTCGCCGCTGGGGCGCGACGTCTATCTTCCGCTGCTCGTCGGCGGGAAGCCGAACGGCGCGCTCGTGGTGCGGGGAACGGATGCGTCGATCCAGACCCTCGAATCGGCGGCGCAGCTCGTGGCCCTGTCGGTCGAGCGGCAGCGCTTCATCGAGGAGACGGCGCACGTAGAGGCTCTGCGGGAGAGCGACGAACTCAAGACCTCGCTCCTGCGCGCCATCTCGCACGACCTCACGACGCCGATCACGGCGATCACCATCCGCATCGAGGCGCTGCGCCGGCGCGCTGCCGGCGATGAGGAGCTCCGCGAAGTCGCCGGCGCAATTGCCGATGAGACGGAACGGCTGCGTCGCCGTATCGAGAATCTCCTGGCCATGGCCCGGCTCGAAGCGGGCAAGGCGAAGCCGCGCCGCGAACCGACGCCGGCCGCCGACCTGTTCCGCGCCGTACGCGAGAACCTTCCGCAGGTGTTCATCGCGAGGGCGGTGCAGGTGCACGTCGATCCCGACTGCCCCGAGGGGAACGTCGATCCCTCGCTGGCGCTCGAGATTCTGATCAACATCGTGGAGAACGCACACCGCGTGTCCCCTTCGGGATCGCCGATCGAGCTTGTGGCGCGACGGCACCCCGTCGATGCCGGCAAATTGCGCATCGAGGTCCTCGACCGCGGACCGGGCGCACCGGCCGGCGTGGCCGACGGAGACGTCGCGCAGCGCGGGCTGGGACTGGAGATCGCGCGCAGTTTCGCAGCGGCAAACGGCGGCACGATCGCGCTCGCCCCGCGCCCGGGCGGGGGAACGGTGGCGCGGATCGACCTTCCCGCGGCCGTCCTCGCGGTCGGAGAACGGACATGACCGTCGCTCCGCTGATCCTGGTGGTGGACGACGACGCCGCGATCCGCGACTCGCTCTCCAGAGAGCTGCGCGCGGCCGGCTACGCCACCGCCGCCGCCGCGGACGGCCGGGAAGGGGTGGCGGCCGTCGCCGCCCGCGGCCCCGATCTGGTGCTGACCGATCTGGCCATGCCGACGTCCGATGGATTCGAGCTCATCGCCGCAGTGCGTGCCGCGTCGCGCACCCCCATCGTGGTCATCTCGGTACGCGGCGCCGACGCGGACAAGGTGCGGGCCCTCGATCTCGGGGCCGACGACTTCGTGACCAAGCCTTTTTCGGTCGCCGAGCTCCTGGCGCGCATCCGCGCGCAGTTGCGGCGGACCGCCGGAAAGCCCGCGGGAGTGCTCCATTTCCCCGATCTGACCATCGACATCGAACGCCGCCACGTCGTGCAGGGCGGGCACGAAGTCCGGCTGACTCCCACCGAGTTCTCACTGCTCGAGCTCCTGGCCATCAACGCCGGCAAACCGATGTTCATCGATCAGATCATCGCCAGGATCTGGCGCGACACCCCGAGCACCACCGCCGACACGGTGCGCGTGCACATGAGCTCCCTGCGAAAAAAGATCGAGCCCGAGCCTTCGACTCCCCGCTACATCGTGACCGAGCCGTGGATCGGGTATCGGTTCATCGCCGAACCGGTCGAGCCGGGGTCTTCATGAAATCTTCATCCACTCTTTAGGCCTTCGGCCGGCCATCCTTCGTAAATCTTTCCCAGGGGCACGCGCATCGGTTGTTGGAAGAGGCATGAGCGCGATGCCTGAGATCACCGTTCCCCGCGCGGCCGTACGGATGGCCATGCTCGCGGTGTTCTGGGCGGCCGCCGCCGGCCTGGTGCTTGCGGCCGACCGGATCGTCGACCCATGGTCGGCCGCCGCGGGTCTCTGCGCGAAAGTCGCGGCGATCTTCCTGGTCTCATTCGCGTACATGCGACTGGCGGGACGGCACGCGACGGTCGACCAGGCGCTCATCGCCGGCGCGGCATGGCTGGCGCTGGACATCGTCGTCGAAGTCGCGGCGGCCAGGGTCTCGGCCCACGGGTGGTTCGGATTGATCGGCTCGCCGCACGAGCCGGTGCTCCGGCAGATCCTGCTGATCGTCTGGATCCTCGCCCCGGCCGCGTTCGCGAGACAGCGGTGATCACCATGCTCCTGCATTGCGCGCTTCTGCTCGCCGCCGCGGCCACTCCGGTCTCCGTCGGCGGGTTCGTCGACATGTATGCCGCATGGAGCTTGAACCGCCCGACGGACCACCGGAACTTCGAGCCGGGGACCGGAACGTCGGCGGCGCGGGCGGACGAATTCGGCGTAAATCTCGTGGCCGTCACGCTCGACCGCGCTGCGAAGCCGGTCGGCTTCCATCTCGCCCTGGTCGCCGGAGACGGGGCGGAGGTCGTGCACGCCGCCGATCCGGCGCGCGAGGCGTTTCGCCACGTCTACCAGGCGTCCGTGGTCTACCGGGCGGCGAAGAAGCTGACGCTCGAGGGCGGGATCTACCCCTCGCACATCGGATTCGAGTCGTTCTATTCGAAGGACAACTGGAACTACACGCGTGGGTGGCTCGGCGAATTCTCGCCGTACTACCAGACGGGCGTGAAGGTGACGTACACATTCAGTGACCGCTGGTCGGCGCAGCTCCACGTGCTCAACGGCTGGCAGATCATTGGCGAGAACAACGGCGCGAAATCGGCCGGCACGCAGATCGCGTACCGGGGGTCGCGGCTGAACGCCGCGTTCAACACCTTCGTCGGTGCCGAACTGCCGAACGACGACATGCATCTGCGCCTCTTCGGCGACTGGGTCGCTACGTACGAAACGTCGCCAGCGTTGTCCCTCGCCGCCTCACTCGATCGCGGCCGCCAGCAGTTCCCCGGCGATACGACGGCAAACTGGCTCGGCGTTGCCCTCTGGAGCCGCTATGCGTTCGACGACAGGCACGCGCTCGCGGCGCGCGTCGATCGCTTCCGCGACCCCGACAATGGAATCAGCGGCGCGACACAGACAGTCGCCAGCGAGACGCTGACGTACGAATTTCATCCAGCGAACAATCTCCTGGTGAAGACGGAGGCACGCCACGACCATTCGACGGCACCGTTGTTCGCGAAATCGCATGGTGCGACCACGAACGACGAAACGCTGCTCATCGTCGCAGTGGTGGCGACGTTCTAAACCATGTGGGATCTCATCTTCGTCGTCCTGACCATCGTGCTCTTCGCCGGCGGCATCTGGTACACGCGCGTCTGCGACAAGGTGTAAGGCCATGAGCTTCGAGACCATCGTCGGGTTCATTCTGGCCGTCGTCGCTCTGGGCTATCTCCTGTACGCGCTGGTGCGGCCGGAGGAACTGTGAGCGCGCTCGAGTTTCTGAAGATCGCCGTCTACTTCCTGCTGATCCTGGCAGCGACCAGGCCGCTCGGCACGTACATGCACGGGCTTTTCGAGCGCCGGCGCCACAACGGCGTGGAGCGTTTCGTCTACCGCCTCACCGGCGTCGACGCGACGAAAGAGCACACATGGACGCAGTACACCATCGCCATGCTGATCTTCAGCACGGTCGGTCTGCTGATCACGTACGCCATCGAACGGCTGCAGCAGTTCCTGCCGCTCAATCCCGACAAGATGGGCCCCGTGGCGCCCGATCTCGCCTGGAACACCGCGATGTCGTTCACCTCGAACACCAACTGGCAGGCCTACAGCGGCGAATCGACCATGTCGCATTTCACGCAGATGGTCGGGCTGGCGTCGCACAATTTCCTGTCCGCGGCCGTGGGGATCGTTCTGGCGATCGTCGTGATCCGCGGCATCGCGCGCGGCAACGCCAGGACGGTCGGCAATTTCTGGGTCGACCTCACCCGCTGCACGCTCTGGCTGCTCCTTCCGATCTCGTTCGCCGCCGCCGTGGTTCTGATGTCGCAGGGCGTCATTCAGAATTTCCATCGTTCGGTGGCCGTCACGACGGTCGAAGGAGCAACGCAGACGATTCCCCAGGGGCCGGTGGCATCGCAGGAGGCGATCAAGGAGCTCGGCACGAACGGCGGCGGCTTCTTCAACGCGAACTCGTCGTTTCCGTACGAGAACCCCACACCTGCTTCGAACCTGCTGGAGATGTTCCTGATCTTCTGCATCGGCGCAGCCCTGACCTCCACCCTCGGTTCGATGACCGGAAACGTGCGCCACGGATGGGCGGTCTTCTGGACGATGGCCATCTTCTTCCTCGGCAGTGCGGCCGTGACCACCGTTGCTGAGCAGCGGGGCAACCCGATCCATCAGAAGCTCGGCGTCGCCGCGGCCGGCGGCAACATGGAAGGGAAGGAGGTCCGTTTTGGAATCGGCGATTCCGCGCTGTTCGCCACCATCACCACCGACGCGTCCTGCGGCGCGGTCAACAGCTGGCACGACTCGTTCACCCCGATCGGCGGCTCGGTCCCACTGCTGAACATCATGCTCGGCGAGATCGTCTTCGGCGGCGTCGGCGCCGGGTTGTACGGCATGTTTCTCTTCATCGTGCTGGCGGTCTTCATCGCCGGACTGATGGTGGGCCGCACTCCGGAATACCTCGGCAAGAAGATCGAGGCGCATGAAGTAAAGCTGGCGATGCTGGCAGTGCTCATCCTCGCCTTCACCATCCTCGTCGGAACTGCCGTCGCGGCGGTGACGGCTGCCGGCACGTCGAGCCTCGCCAATGCCGGCCCGCACGGCCTGACCGAGATGACCTATGCATTCTCCAGTGCCGCAGGCAACAACGGCAGCGCCTTCGCTGGCCTCGACGCGAACACCAGGTTCTACAACATCGCCCTGGGGCTGGCGATGTTCTTCGGACGCTTCCTGATGATCGTTCCGCTGATGGGCATCGCCGGGTCGCTCGCGGCCAAAAAGCGGCTCGCGCAGTCGGCTGGAACGTTCCCGGTCGACACGCCGCTCTTCACGTTCCTGCTCGTCTCCGTGATCGTGGTCGTCGGCGCGCTGACGTACTTTCCGGTCCTCTCGCTCGGCCCGTATGTCGAGCACTTCCTCATGAACGCCGGAAAGGTGTTCTGACATGACGACCGCGCCCCAACTGCAGGAAGTTCCGCCCCGTCTCCGCGAACCGGTTCCCGCGCCTCCGCCGATCCAGCGTCAGAATGGAAGGCCGCTGTTCGACCGCGCCATCCTCCGCCGGGCGCTGCGGGACGCGCTGCTCAAGCTCGACCCGCGGACGATGATGAAGAACCCGGTGATGCTGCTCGTCGAAGTCGGCGCGTTGCTGACGACGATCCTCCTGGTTCACGCCAGCAACCTGCTGTTCCAGTTTCAGATCAGCATCTGGCTCTGGGCCACGGTGCTCTTCGCCAACTTCGCCGAGGCCGTGGCGGAGGGACGCGGGAAAGCGCAGGCCGACGCATTGCGCAAGGCGAAGATCGAGACCGTCGCGCGCAAGCTCGTCGACAAGAAACGCGAGGAGCAGGTGCCCGCGTCGCAGTTGCACAAGGGCGACATGGTCGTCGTCGAGGCGAACGAGGTGATCCCCGGCGACGGGACGATCATCGAAGGGATCGCCTCGGTCAACGAGGCGGCCATCACCGGAGAGTCGGCCCCCGTGATCCGCGAGGCCGGCGGCGACCGCTCCGCCGTGACCGGCGGCACGGTAGTGCTGTCCGACCGCATCGTCGTGGAGATCACCTCGGAGCCGGGGCAGACGTTCATCGATCGGATGATCAAGCTGGTCGAAGGAGCGGAGCGGCAGAAGACACCGAATGAGATCGCCCTCGACATCCTGCTGGCCGGACTGACCATCATCTTCCTGCTGGCCACCGTGACGCTCGAGCCATTCGCCATCTACTCCGGAAGCCACCTCTCCGTGACCGTGCTCATTGCCCTGCTCGTCTGTCTGATTCCGACCACAATCGGCGCGCTGCTCTCGGCGATCGGTATCGCCGGCATGGATCGCGTTCTCCAGCACAACATCCTCGCCATGTCCGGCCGGGCGGTCGAAGCGTCGGGAGACGTGAATGTGCTGCTGCTCGACAAGACCGGGACGATCACGCTCGGCAATCGGCAGGCGGTGGCATTCATCGCTGCGCCGGGAATCGAGCCGGCAGAACTCGCGGAGATCGCACAACTCTCCTCGCTGGCCGACGAGACGCCCGAAGGACGGTCGATCGTCGTGCTGGCCAAGGAGCAGTTCGGACTACGCGGCCGTCCGCTGCACGAGCTCGGGGCGAGGTTCGTTCCATTCACCGCAAAGACGCGCATGTCGGGTCTCGATTTCGAGAACGGCCGCGCGATCCGCAAGGGGGCCGCGGACGCGGTGCAGGAGTTCATCCGCCTCCGGGACGGCGAGTTCCCCGACGCCGTGCAGCAGGAAGTCGCTCGCATCGGAGGAGAGGGAGGCACGCCGCTCGTCGTCGCCGAGGACGGCCGCGTCATCGGAACGATCGACCTCAAGGACATCGTCAAGGGCGGCATGCGCGAGCGCTTCGACCGGCTGCGGATGATGGGCATCCGCACGGTCATGATCACCGGCGACAACCCGCTGACCGCCGCGTTCATCGCGCGCGAGGCCGGCGTCGACGACTTTCTCGCCCAGGCCACGCCGGAAGACAAACTGGCCCTCATCCGCCGCGAACAGGCGAACGGGAACCTCGTGGCCATGACCGGCGACGGAACGAACGATGCCCCCGCCCTGGCACAGGCCGACGTCGGCATGGCTATGAACACCGGCACGCAGCCGGCGAAAGAGGCCGGCAACATGGTCGACCTCGACTCGAACCCGACGAAGCTGATCGAGGTCGTGGAGATCGGAAAGCAATTGCTGATGACGCGCGGAGCGCTGACCACCTTCTCCATCTCCAATGACGTCGCCAAGTACTTCGCCATCATTCCCGCGCTTTTCCTGGCGACCTTCCCCGAGCTGCAGGCGCTGAATGTGATGCACCTGGCCACTCCGGAGAGCGCGATCCTCTCGGCCGTCATCTTCAACGCGCTGGTCATCGTGGCGCTGATTCCCCTCGCGCTCCGCGGCGTCGAATACCGCCCTTTCGGAGCGCAACGGATCCTCCGGCGCAACCTGCTGCTCTACGGCGTGGGAGGGATCCTCGTCCCGTTCATCGGGATCAAGGTGATCGATCTGCTGCTCCACGCGGTGAGGCTGGCATGAAGGAGACGATCATCGCCATCCGCATGACCCTCGTGCTGCTGGTTGTCGTCTCCGGCATCGATCCCGCCGCGGTGTGGGCGGTGGGGCAGCTCGCATTTCCGAACCGGGCCAACGGATCGTTCGTCGTGCGCGACGGACGGCGCATCGGCTCCGAGCTGATCGGGCAGCCGTTCACATCGCCGCGCTTCTTCCATCCGCGCCCCTCGGCCGCCGGCAAGGATGGGTACGACCCCCGTGCGAGCGGCGGCACGAACCTCGGCCCGACGTCGAAGGTGCTCCGCGATGCAATCGCCGCCCGCATCGGCGGACGAACGAACGTTCCCGCCGATGCCGTCACCGCCTCGGCCTCCGGCGTCGATCCCCACATCTCACCGGCGAATGCCTACGGCCAGGCGGCCCGCATCGCCCGAGCGAATGCCATTCCCGAATCCGAGGTCCGCGCGCTGATCGACCGCCACATCGAAGGACGCTTCCTCGGAATCTACGGCGAGCCGCGCGTCAACGTCCTGAAGCTGAATCTCGATCTGCTGTCGCGGCAATGATGGAGAATGAGCGCATGAAGCGAGCACGCCTGTTCGCCATCGCCGCACTCATCGCTCTTCCATGCCTCGCCGCTGCGCCGGCCGAGGAGCCGGCGGAGCTGAAGACCCCGACCGGAACGCTGTACGGCACGCTGCTCGTGCCTCCGGCGAAGGCTCCCGTGCCCGTGGTCCTGCTGATCTCCGGATCGGGACCGACCGACCGCAACGGAAACAGCGCGGCGCTCCCGGGCGCGAACGACAGCCTGAAGATGCTGGCCGAAGGGCTCGCGGCGAACGGAATCGCGTCGCTGCGCTACGACAAGCGTGGAATCGCCGCCAGCCGTGAGGCGATGACGGCCGAGAAGGACCTGCGCTTCGATACCTACGTCGACGACGCGGCTGCCTGGACGGATCATCTGGCGCACGAGCGGCGCTTCTCCAGTGTCATCATCGCCGGCCATAGCGAAGGGGCGCTGATCGGACTGCTCGCGGCGGAGCGCGGCAAGGCCGCGGCGTACGTCTCCATCGCCGGCGTGGGGCGGCCCGCCAGCGCGGTCCTGCGCGACCAGCTCGCCGGGAAACTCCCTCCGGACCTCGCGAAATTCAATGACCAGGCCCTGGCTGCGCTCGAGAGTGGAAAGACGATCGGCGACGTCCCACCCGCGCTCGCGGCGCTCTACCGGCCGAGCGTCCAGCCGTATCTGATTTCGTGGTTCCGTTACGACCCGGCGGCGGAGATCCGCAAGTTGAAGATTCCGGTGCTGATCATCCAGGGGACGACCGACATTCAGGTCGGCGTCGCCGACGCGCGTGCGCTCGCGGCGGCGCATCCCGGAGCCAACCTCCAGATCATCGAAGGAATGAATCACGTGCTGAAGATGGTCGAGCCCGCGAGGGAAAAGCAGATCGCCTCCTACAGCGATCCGTCGCTCCCGGTCGCGACGCGTCTGATCGAGGGAATCGCCGCGTTCGTCCATCGGAGCACCACAAAAGCGGAATGAGCGGCCATGTCAAGGCGCGGTGACGGCGAGCGGCGCGCGCCGGAAGACTTTCTCGTCGCGGCATCGCGCGACGCCTCGCGCGGAAAACTCAAGGTGTACCTCGGCATGGCCGCCGGCGTCGGGAAGACCGTCCGCATGCTCGACGATGCGCATGCCCTGCGAAGGCAGGGGGCGGACATCGCCGCCGGATACGTCGAGACCCACGGCCGTTCGGAGACCGCGGAGCGCATCGGCGACCTGGAGATCATTCCGCGGCGGAAGATCGACTACAAGGGAACGACGGTCGAGGAGATGAACCTCGAAGCGTGCCTGGCGCGCAAGCCCGACGTGCTCGTCGTCGACGAGCTGCCGCACACGAATGCACCCGGCTCCAGTCACGAGAAGCGGTGGCAGGACGTCGAGGAGATCCTCCAGGCGCGGATCTCGGTCATGACCGCGCTCAACGTGCAGCATCTCGAAGGCGTGCAGGACATCGTGCAGTCGGCGACGGGAATCGAGATTCGCGAGCGCGTCCCCGACCGGATCGTGCGCGAGGCCGACTCGGTGGTCATCGTCGATCTGCCGGTGCCAGAGCTGCAGGAGCGGCTGCGTCAGGGGAAGATCTACCCGCCGGCGCAGGCCGAGCGCGCGCTGCAGAATTTCTTTCGCGCGGAGATGCTCGTCCGCCTCCGCGAGCTCGCACTGCTGCAGACCGCCGACTACTCCGGACGCGAGCTGCCGCTCGACGTTTCCGCCGCGGCGGCCGAGACGCGCATCGGCGTCGCCGTTCCGTTCGATCCGGCCGTGGCCCGCACGCTGATCCTGCGCGCGTCGCGCCTGGCGGGAAGGATGAACACGCGATGGTTCGCGCTCTATGTGCGGCGGAAGCGGGACCATCCCGAGCGGATGTCGGCCACGCAGCACCGGCTCATGCTGGAAAACGTGCAGTTGGCGATGTCGCTCGGCGCCAGCGTGGTCACCCGAGAATCGGAAGACGTCGTGGGAACGATCGTCGAATTCGCGAAGAAGGAAAAGATCGGTCTGCTGGTCGTCGGGTAGCCGGCCCGGCGCGGGTTCTTCGCCCGCGTCAGGCCGGGAATCGTCAGTCACATCATCGACCGCATGCGCGGGTTCGACGTCTTCGTCGTGGAGATTGCGGACGCGGAGCGGTGAGGATCACTCCACCGCTCCCACCGCGTTGCGCAATTGCATGATGTGGATCGCCTTCAC
>DATFUW010000665.1:0-2142 GCA_035260605.1 Thermoanaerobaculia bacterium
CTCCCCGCTCGTTGCCGAACATCTCGGTTCCGCGCGGGATCCAGATGTTGATCGTCTTCTGAATCTCGGAGAGTGAGTAGTCGCCGGTCTGCTTCACCGCGTTTACGGCGAGCTCGCGGAGAAAGCTCCGGCCCGACCCGATGTGGAACCCCTCTTCCGAGAGCATCGGCCCTATCGAGCGCGCTATCGGAGCGTACGAAAAGACCTTCTGCATCTCCAGCTGGTACTTTCCGACGAGGTCGATGAAGGTCGCGAAGATGATGTTGTCGAGGAAGTTGTGGAATGGAATGTTGAACGCGTCGAGGACGTGCGTGCCGAGATGCATTGCGAGCAACTCGTCCATCGTGTCGGAGGCGATGTCGGGATGCCCGGGCTTCTTCCACGACTGGTCGTGATCGAGGACCCAGAACATCTGGTAGGCGTGCCGCAGCTCCTCGGCCATGATGCGCAGGACGGACACCTTCATCTGGTCGGTGGGGACCTGTTCGAGTGTCAGGCGATGCTGCTGGATCGATCCGAGCTCCGTGGAGGCCTGCGCGCGGATGATGTCGCGCGCGGTGTAGAACATGTTTCCGACCATGTCGCCGGCATGCTCGACGCGCGGCTGGCCGCTCATCCGGCCAAACCCGATGGTCTCCGAATTCAGCTTTCCGATCTTGGCGAACAGCTGCCAGGGCGTCTGGCTGGCGTAGTACCGCGTCCAGTTCTTCTGCAGATATTCGAGCTCGGGGAAGTGCTTCCGCTGCCACGAGACGAGTGCCTCATGATACGTGGGGGTAATCGTTTCCGTGGTATACGCGGGCAATTTGATACCTCCTGATGGGCTTTGGGGGCACAACGTTTCGCGGGCCCACAACATTCTCATTGCATTCAGTGCAATAATTGAGCAACCGAGCCGGAAATTGTAACCAGGTCCCGCGGTTGCATGGGAAGAATGTGGGTCTGAATACCAGTTCCGGCGCTCGGTCGTTTCCGATGCAGACGTTGACGCTGATCCATTCGCGCGCGTTTCCGATTGCCCGCTACGCGGAGGCGTTGCATCAGGAGTCGATCTCTCCGCGCCCCGTGGAGACGCTCGAGCAGGTGGGCTCGGATCTGAACGCTCTCCGCGTCCTGCTCGTCGATCCGGCGATCAGCGGAAACGGCCACCCGGTGGGCTTCGCGGACCCGCGCACGGCCATCGTCGGAGTGGGCCTCAGCGAGCAGCCGAAGTGGCTGACCGACGATTCCATCTACATCGACGTTCCCGCGGATCCGGCCACCGCGGTACTCCTCAAGGCGGTCAAGCGCGCTTTCCAGGCGCTCTATCAGAAGATGCGCGCCGACCAGCTCGAGCGGCTGCTCTCCGAGCGGACGCGCGAGCTGCGCGAGGTCAGCGAGGTCGGCATTGCCCTCTCGGCGGAGCGCGACCACTCCGCGCTGCTGACCATGATCCTGCTCAAGGCGCGAGAGCTGTCGCGGGCCGATGCCGGATCGCTCTACCTGCTCGACGAAGACAACGGCCAGCACATGCTGCGCTGGAAACTCGCGCAGAACGACTCCATCGACGTCGTCTCCTTCGAGGAAAAGGTCCTGCCGATCACCCGCCGCAGCCTCGCCGGATACGTCGCCCTCACCGGCGAGACGCTGGTCATCGACGACGCCTACGACCTCCCGCCGCACGCCGAGTACACGATCAATCGCTCCTTCGACGAGGAGAACGGCTACCTGACGCGATCGCTGCTGGTCTTTCCGATGACCAATCACGTCGGCGAGCTGATCGGCGTCCTGCAGCTGATCAACCGCAAGCGCGCCGGCGCGCCGGCGCGACTGACCGCCGCGACGGTGCCCAGCGAGGTCGTCTCGTTCGACGACGAAGCGGTCGATCTGATGCGTTCGCTCGCCGGGCAGGCAGCGGTGGCTGTCGAGAACAACCTGCTCTACGAATCGATCGAACGCCTGTTCGAAGGGTTCGTCACCGCGGCGGTCACAGCGATCGAACAGCGCGATCCGACGACCTCCGGTCACTCCTTCCGCGTGGCCGACCTGACGGTCGAGATGGCCAAGATCATCGACCGCATCGACCAGGGGCAGTACCGGCACATCCACTTCACGAGCGAGCAGGTGCGCGAGATCCGGTACGCCTCGCTGCTGCACGACTTC
>DATFUW010000666.1:0-2316 GCA_035260605.1 Thermoanaerobaculia bacterium
GCTGACCGTGAGTCTCTCGCCCGACATCTTCCCGGCGTTCTACCGAGGGATCTCCGTCGTGGGCAATGGTGGCGGCTCGACGGAAGGGGCGGCGATCAACATCGAAGTGATCTGCGATCCGCCGCTGATCCTGTCGCTGAACAATCCGAAGAGTCAGAGCGTACTGCGCGGCGACCCAGCCACATTGACCGTGAAGTCGGAGGGTCCCGGGCCGTTCGCCTATCAGTGGTACGCCGGGCACGCCGGGTTCACCAGCACGCCGATCGCAGGTGCGACGTCGGACACGTTCACCACGCCTCCGGTCGATTCGTTCCAGGAGTACTGGGTGCGAGTGTCGAACGCCTGCGGAAACCAGAACAGCCTCACGGCGAGAGTCACGCCGCACGACTGAAGGTCGGCCGGGCAGTCTCCCTGGTGCAGGCCGAGATCCCTCGCGGGGCTCGGGATAAACTCTGGTTGTTCACGATGGCTCACACCCACGCCTGGGGTACCCAGCCGGAGATGTTCGGGCCGAGGCACGAGCATCGTCTGGGCATCATCCTTCGTCAGACCGCGCGCATGCCGTCGGGGGCGCGCGTGCTCGATGCGGCGGTCGGGCTCGGACAGCTTGCCGGACGGCTCCGCGCGCAGAACCTCCGGCCGGTCGGAGTCGATGCCTCATTCGATGCTGTGCTCCATGTCCGGCGGAGGCTCGGCATTCCGGTGGTCCTCGGGGATCTGACGCGACTCCCGTTCCGGACGGCGGTGTTCGACGGCGTGACCACCGGCGAGACGCTCGAGCACCTCGACGGCGACGTGGAAGCGGTCGGAGAGATCGGCCGGGTGCTTCGCGGCGGCGGCCTTTGTGTGGCCACCGTCCCGGCGCTGCGGAGCCTCTGGTCGGCCAGCGACGACTACTACGAGCACCGGAGGCGCTATGGGCGCGACGAATTCACGGCGCTCTTCCGGCGCGGCGGTCTCGATGTGGAGAAGGCGTCGTTCTGGGGCTTTCCGACCGTCCTGGCCTACGACACCCTCTTCCTGCTGCCGATGAACCGGCGGCGCGCAGTGCGGGACGTGAATGGCGATCAGGCGCTGCGCTCGGTCGCGCGCGCGGGACGGTCCCGCCTGCTGGTCAACGCGGTGCGCGCAGTGTTCGCCATCGATCATCTCTTCGGCTGGGTTCCCTTCGGACCGGGTCTGTTGCTCGTTGCCCGGAAGAACTGATGTGGGAGAATCGGCTGCCAGGGGGTAGCCATGAGCGAATGGGAGAAGCCCAGCAAGGCGGAAGACGAATACTTCGCGCGGCAGGAGCTCGAACGCCGCAAGCAGTGGGCAACGGAACAGCGGTCGAACATGGCCGAGTCCGAGAAGACGCGGCTCCGCGAGCTGCACTACATGAAATGCCCGAAATGCGGAATGGATCTGGTGACGATCGACTTGCACGGAGTGAAGATCGACCGCTGCGTCTCCTGCCACGGCACCTTCTTCGATGACGGCGAGCTGGAGCAAGTCCTGCAACGCGGAGGAGGGTTCCTCAACCGAATCGGCGCGGTCTTTCGCGGATCAAAAGGAGAACCATGAAACGGAATCACGCCGAAACGGACAAATCCGCCGTACTGACGCCACTTCCGGCCACGGCCGAGGAGCAGCTCCCGCTGTTCTCGCCCGAGGCGCTGAAGAGCATTCGCGACGGGGGGGAGCGGTGGCGCCGTGTGGCAGCGAAGAAGAGTCCGTGGAAGCGCGATTTCACGACGGTCAGCGGAATGGAAGTGAACCCGCTGGCGACGCCGGCGGACGTCGCCGCGCTCGACTTCGACCGCGACCAGTCGTTTCCCGGTGAGTTCCCCTACACGCGCGGGATCCATCCGACGGGCTATCGCGGCCGGCTGTGGACGATGCGTCAGTTCGCCGGATTCGGCACGCCGAAGCAAACCAACGAACGCTTCAAATACCTGCTGCAGCAGGGGCAGACGGGGCTGTCGACCGCGTTCCACCTGCCGACCCTCTACGGCTATGACTCCGATCACCCCTACAGCGCCGGAGAGGTCGGCAAGTGCGGCGTGGCGGTCGATACGCTCGCCGACATGGAGACGATCTTCGAGGGGATCGATCTCGAGAAGGTCACGGTCTCGATGACCATCAACTCCACCGCGCCGATTCTCCTGGCGATGTACCTGGCAGTGGCGGACAAGCAGGGGGCCGACTGGAAGAAGATCTCCGGCACGCTGCAGAACGACATCCTCAAGGAGTACATCGCGCAGAAGGAGTACATCTTTCCGCCACGGCCCTCGATGCGGCTGATCACCGACATCTTCAAGTTCTGCGCGGAGAACG
>DATFUW010000667.1:0-6318 GCA_035260605.1 Thermoanaerobaculia bacterium
GCATGGCGCGCTCGAGCTCGCGTTCGTCCATCTGCCCGTGCCCCACGATCACCCGCAGACCGGGGACGACCTTCTCCAGATACTCCTTCATGGCGTGGATCGACTCCACACGGTTGTGGACGAAGAACACCTGTCCGCCTCGGCCGACCTCGAATTCGATCGCCTCGCGGATGAAGTCGTCGTGGAAGGGAACGACCGCGGTCTGGATCGCCAGCCGGTCCTTTGGCGGCGTCTCGATCACCGAGATGTCGCGGATGCCCACCAGCGACATGTGCAGCGTGCGCGGAATCGGCGTGGCCGACATAGCCAGCACGTCGATGGCCTTCTTCATCTGCTTCAGCCGTTCCTTCTGCGCCACGCCGAAGCGCTGCTCCTCGTCGATGATCAGCAGGCCGAGGTCCTTGAAGGAGATATCGCGTGAGAGCACGCGGTGCGTGCCGATGATGACGTCGATCTCGCCTGTCTCCAGCTTCCGGACGATCTCCTTCTGTTCCTTCGGCGAGTAGTAGCGCGTCAGGAGCTCGATGGTCACGGGGAACGAGGCGAAGCGCCGCAGGAAAGTCCGGTAGTGCTGATAGGCCAGAATCGTCGTTGGCGCCAGCATGGCCACCTGCTTTCCGTCCATGACCGCCTTGAACGCCGCACGCATGGCGACCTCGGTCTTGCCGTAGCCGACGTCGCCGCACAGCAGACGGTCCATCGGCTTTCGCGACTCCATGTCGTGTTTGGCATCGGCGATCGCCGCCCCCTGGTCCTCGGTCTCCTCGAACTCGAACGCCTCCTCGAAGTCGAACTGCCAGGGCGAGTCCCTGGAGAACGCGTGGCCGGGAACCATCTGGCGCGTGGCGTAGAGCTTCAGGAGCTCATCGGCCATGTCGCGCATGGCCTTCTTGACGGCGGCCTTCGTCCGCGCCCACGTCGTGCCGCCGAGCTTGTCGAGGCGCGGCTGCCCCTCCTCGCCGCCACCGGAGTACTTCTGAATCAGGTTCAGATTCTCCATCGGCATCAGGAGCTTGCCGCCGCCGGAGTATTCGATCTCCATGACTTCGCGCTCGGTCTCGCCGAAGGGAATGCGCTGCAGGCCGAGGAAGCGTCCGACGCCGTGGTCGACGTGCACAATGTGGTCGCCGGTCTTGAGATCGCGCAGATCGGTGGCGAAGGCGTCGGAGGGCCGCTTGCGCCCCCCGATCCGCGTCGACGTCGGCGGCTCGAAGAGGTCCCATTCGGAAAATGCGGTGGTGCCGATCTCGTCGAACTCGAACCCGCGCGGCAGCGCGCCGGGGACGATCTCGATCGCATGCACGATCTCGAATTCCTCGAGCAGGCGCTCGACCTTTTCCCGGCCGCCCTTCGTCGCGGTGAAGAAGATTTGCCGGCGGCCCTGCTTCTGCGCCGTGGCGACATCGGCGGCGAATTCGCTCAGACGGTTTGTATAGCGGCTGACCTGCGGCGCATGAAACCGCAGCTCCGGCGTCTCTGGCGCCCGCTGGATGTGCACCTCGCTGATGCTCAGGCGCGCGGTGCCGAGGAAGCCGAGGACCTCCGATCCCGGCGTGGTCAGCGTCTCGGGGCGGTACACGGCGCGTCCTTTTGCAGCCGCCGCTTCATACTCGGAACGCAGCAGGGACTCGAAGCGGGCGATGCTGGTGGTGATCTGATCGGGCTCGACGAGGACGAGATCCCAGCCACGGATGAACTCGGCGAACGAAAGCGTCTCGGCGGCGGCCGCCACGTAGGCCTCGATCCCCGGGAACGTCCTGTTTTCATTGAGGCGGTCGATTTTCTCGGCGACGTCGCGTTTGAACAGCGGGTCCATGAAGTCGAGCGAAAGGCGGCGGGCGAGGGCGGCGCGGCGCTCGCGTGTCATCCCCAACTGCGTCATCGGCAGGAGCCGCGCGGACGGCACCTCCTCCTCTGAGCGCTGCGTCTCGACGTCGAACCGGCGGAGCGAATCGATGGTATCGCCGAACAGCTCGACGCGCAGAGGGTGTGGGAGGTTGGGCGGGAAGATGTCGAGGATGCCGCCGCGGAATGCGAACTCGCCCGCCTCGCCGACGAGGTCGGTGCGCACGAACCCGTTCTCCACGAGCCGCTCCAGCAGGCGGTGGACGTCGACATCGCTGCCCGGGGCGAGCTCGATCACGCGCGCCGTGAACTCGTCGCGCGGTGGCAGACGCGCGAACAATGCGCGGGCCGGCACGATCAGAAGATCGACCTCCTGCCGGGCGAGCAGGCCGAGCGCGCGGATCTCGTCGCGCACCACGCCCAGCGCCGGCGAAAGCTCCTGGTACGGCGACAGGGAGGGGCTGGGATACGCACAGACGCAGCGCGGATCGCGGTGAAAGAGGCGGAGCGCGGCTTCGAAGTCGTCGATCGCCGCGTCACCCGGAACGACCACGGCGATCGGCCGGCGCAGGGTCTCCTGCAGCGTCGCCAGCACGAGCGCACGCGCTTCGACCGAAAGCCCCGTGAGGTCGAGGTTCGGTTCGCTGAGAAGGCGCTGGAAGTGCGGAGTGCGTGCGAGCTCGGCGCGGAGATTCAACAGTGCAAAGTCTATCCTGAGCGGAACGGCCTCACGGCGCGAAGTAGCCGCGGATGGTCCGCGCCGTCAGGGTCGGCGACTTCAGCAGCACGCGCACGCGGCGCCACTGGTTGTGCCTGGCGAAGTCGCTGATCTGGTAGAGGATCGCGTACTGCGCGCGGAGATCCTTCTCGATCGCCGTGTACTTCTGCCGGAGGTCCCGCGCCGAGGCGGTGACCAGGAACCCGCCGGTCTCGCCGGCGAGGTAGTTCATGCGGTCGACGTCGCGCGGCTCGGCCGGGTCGCCGCTGTCGTAGGCGATGATGTAGAGCGGGATTCCGGCCGCCTTCGTGCTGCGGTCGATGTCGTCGAACGAGTCGAACGACGAGGTGTCCCCGCCGTCGGTGAGGACAACGATCGCCTTGCGGTTCTTCTCGTCCTTCAGCTCGCGGATCGCGGTGTCGATCGCGTCGTACAGGGCGGTCCGACCTCCGGCGTGAATGCCCTTGATCGCCGCGGCGATCTGTGTCAGCGCTCCGGTGAGCGGCACCTCGCGGCGCGGAACGTCGCGGACCGACAGGATCGCGCAGCGGTCGCCCTTCTTGAGCGTGTGCTGCACGAACGCCAGCGCGGCGCCGGTGGCATCCGGCATCGACTCGTTCATGCTCGCCGAGGCGTCGAGGACCAGGGCGATGGAGATCGGCTGGTCGAATGCCTTGCTGAACTCCAGGATCTTTCCTTCGGCGCCGTTGTCGGTGATGCGGAAGAGCGAACGGTCGACGTCGTCGTGCGCAGAGCCGCTTCCGTCGACGACCGACACGTACAGCGGCACGGTCCGGACTTCGAGCGTCGCGGCATCGACGTCGCCGGTCGCAGACCAGAAATCGGCCGCTTCCTCGCCGGACTTGGTCTTCGCCGTGACCTGCACGAACTGCTGCCGGAAGTCCTCCGCCGGGATCGTGAATCGATACGGTGGGGCGGTCAGTGTGCCGATCGCCGCTCCGTTGTTCCAGTACTTCACGCTCTGGATCGGATCGTCCTGCGGCGCGGTCACCGTGGCCTCGAAGATCCGCTGCTCGAGGTCGACGGGTCGCACCTTGACGGTCAGCGGGAGCTGTCCTTCGTTGATCAATTCGTGCCACTGCGCCCGTTTGTGCCCGGAAGTCCACGCGGTGACCGTGATCTTGTGTTGCACGACCGTCGGGCCGAAGTCGACGGTGACGTGCCACGGCGAGCGCAGGCCTTCCGCGAGTTTGTCTCCGTCAAGCGTCACGGTGACGCGCGCATCTTCGAAGCCGGGATCGACCGCCAGGTCGACTACGCCCTTGACGCCGCTCTGCGGCGCGGCATCGCGGCTGAGCACGAGCTGCGTCGTCGCTGCCGAACCCGGCAGTGCGAGCAGTGCGGTCAGTGCAAGGGAGAGGAGGGAAACCCGTGTGGTGGGACTACTGTGTTTCGGGAGATGCACCTTCATAAATCCGCCGATATTCGAACCGGTTCCGGCTGACGCTCTTGACGTACAAACGCGTCTCGGCATACGGAATCGACTCTACAAATACGTCCATGTCATCGACGGGTGTTTGAGCAAGCCAGTTGCCAACTACGTCCTCACCAGCATTGTAGGCGGCGATTGCGAGCATGGGCGTGCCGTGCATCACGGCGAGCTTCTGCGAGAACTCGGCGATACCAATTTCAATGTTCGTCTTCGGATCGAAGAGCTGTTCGCGCGTCGGAGGAGGGAGGGCGGCCGCGGCGGCGATCCGCGCGGCCTCGTTCGGCATGATCTGCATGATGCCCACCGCTCCGGCGTTCGAGACGACACTCGGCTCGAATCCGCTCTCCTGCCGGATGATCGAGGCGATCAGGTAGGGATCGATTTGCCGCCGCTCGGCCTCGGTGCGGATCGTGTCCCAGTACTTCAGGGGAAACAGGATCTCCCAGAAGCGGTGCGGAACTCCGCTGCCGCCGTGGCGCACGAACTGGCGGAAGCGGCGGAAGAGCACCCCGGAGCCCTTGTACGGCTCGCCGCCGTCGGCGTAGAGGTCGGCGAGCATGAAGGCCATTCCGGAGTTGTCGGGGTAGGCGGCGGCGATCGACTGCATCTCCGCCGTGGCATCGCGCTCGAGGCCGAGCCACGAGAGCTCGCGGACCGAATCGAGGCGCGGCTCGGTCACATCCGCGAGCTCGGCATCGACGTTCGGAAAGACGTTGCCGTTGTCGACTTCCGACGGAGCGGCGAGTGGCTGATCGAGGAGCTGACGCGCGCGGTAGCTGTAGTAGCTGTACGGATAGCTGCGCGTGAGCTCGGCGAAGGCGGAGTCGCGCGCCGCGGTCTTTCCGAGGATCTGGTCGATTTTGCCGCTCCAGAAGAGTGCGTTCGTGCGGTAGTCGCCGTCGGGGAACTCGCGGCCGTACTGAGCGAGCGTGCGCAGCGCGCCGTCATAGTCCTTTGCCAAAAACTCGGTCCAGCCCAGCGTCCAGAGCGTCTCCCCCTCCGCGCCGGAACCCCCGGTGCGGATCGCCTTGCTGAGGTTCGTGATGGCCAGCTTCAGCTTCGGCTGGTCGTTCGTGTAATAGAGGGCGCGAAGGATCTTCGCTTCGACCGCTTCACCGCTCCGCGGTGCGACGTGCTCCACGTGGGCCAGGCCCGAGAGGAACTCCTTGGGCTTCCCGGCGCGCCAGGCGGCATGCGCGCGGAGCAGGATCAGGTCCGGATCGCGAAGCCGGCGGCTCTTCGTGGCCCGCAGCAGTTCGTCATAGCGGCGGGAGTGGAACAGCGAGTGCAGGCGGATCGACTGGTAGCGCTGCGAGTTCGCGGCTGCCGGGTCGTGCTGGACCGTCCGCTTTAGCAGATCGAACACCTGATCGTAGTGGTCGCTGCGCGCGAGCCTGGCCGCGAGCGCGAGCGCGTCGTCGGTGGAGAGCGTGTCGAGCGGCGAGCCGGGCCGGCCGGCGAGCGAGCCGTACGTCTGCTCGGTGTCGCGTCCCTGCGGAAAGTCGGTCAGGAGCCGCATGCGCACGCGGTTGGCGAGATCGCCGCGGTCGGCTTTGTCCAGGTCCGAGGCGAGGTCGAGGAACTTCTTCTCCGACAGCGCGTCGAGCGGGATCGAGAGCGCATCGGTGAGGGTGGCCGTTGCGGCGTCGCCCTGCCCGGCGAGCGCCTGCATGCCCGGCAGGCGGATGCGGGCGGTCGTTGCCGCCGAGCTCGCGGGGGTGGTCTGGATGACGTTCTCCAGCGCCGCGACAGCCTCGGGATCGTGTGCGGAATCATGCTGGATCGTGGCGATGCGGAGCTGCATCCAGGGCGCGATGCGCGGGTCGTCCGCCCCGGCCTTTGCCAGCAGCGGCAGGGCCTCGTCGAAACGCTTCTGATCGATGTATGCGAGCGCCAGGAGCGCCGTAGCACGGCTGCTCGTCTGCGCATCCTGCGACGCGCTGAGTGCCAGCAGCGCCTTTTCGTAGAGGTCCGGGTGGCCGCCCGCCAGCGCCGAGCGCGCCTCCTGCAGCGTCGCCGGGAGGGGAGGCGGTTCGGGGGCGGGAATGGCGACGGCCGCGGGAGCGGGGGCGGGCGGTGGGGGCGGGGGAGCCGTGCCGCCACACGCCGTCATCATGACCAGCACTGACGAGCCGATGACCAGGGAACCGTAGAACCCTCTCAACGCACCTTCCTCACCATCCGTTTTCCATCATCCGCGAAGCCCACTCTCTCGAAAAAAACCCGTGTCTGCGAATCCCGCCCGGCCGTGAGCCAGTCGCGTTCCATCCGCACGGCGAGCGCCTCGAGTTCGCGCAGCATC
>DATFUW010000668.1:0-3190 GCA_035260605.1 Thermoanaerobaculia bacterium
GCGAATACTTGTTGTTCGAGGCCCAGCCGGCGGTCACGATGCCGTAGACGCTCAGTGAGGCCAGGGCGAAGATCAGGAGGATGCCGACGTTCACATCGGCGACGATCGGCTCGAAGAGCCGCCCGTCCGACAGGCGGAACGGCCTCCCCCAGGGGATGACGGCGATGGTGGTCAGCGCCGGAATGAGGCCGAACATCGGCGCGATGGTGTAGAGCCACTTGTTCGCCTCGCGGGGGATGACATCTTCCTTGAGGAGGAACTTGGCCGCGTCGGCAATGGCCTGAAAGAGGCCGAACGGCCCGACGCGGTTCGGTCCGACGCGGTCCTGAATCAAGGCGCTTCCCCGCCGCTCGACCCACACCATGATCGGGGTGACGTTGAGCAACGCGGCGAGGACGATCACGATCTTGAGCAGCGAGAGGGCGATGTCCAGACCGTCGAACGCCATGATCACGCCTGCGCCGCGACCGCGCGCTCGGTGAAGAGCCGCTGCGCGATGCGCCGGAAGACCTCCCGCTCGCTGACCGCCTGCCCTTTCGGTGGATAGGCCTCGTGGATCTCCTGCACCGTTCCCTGCAGGTTGGTGAATGTCCCTTCCTTCTCCGCGTGGATCGTTCCCGGGATGAGGACATCGGCCAGCTCGTTCAGGGGATGATTCGCATCCCACGACTGCACGACCAGGAAGCGGGCCTTCCGGAGGTTGGCCAGCACCGCGGGGTCTTTCACCCGCTCGCTGAACTCCGCGTCGCAGATGTAGAGGACGTCGATGCCCGCGGCGCCGCGCGTCAGGAGCGACGCGACGAGCTCCGGGTCACTGGCGAAGGGGAGCACGCCGCGGTAATTCGGCGCCGCCTGGGTGCCTTCGAGCCACTCCGTCCGCGATTTCATGCGGATCGGGCCGATCGGATCGACGATCACGCCGCTCTTCGCGCCGATGCGCGAGAAGAGTTCGCTCGCCGCCCGGGCCTCTTCGTTCGTCATGTTCGCCGAGAGGATGGCGGCGAAATTCCGTCCGGACTCGAACGCGCCGCCGATGGCCTCGATGGCGTCGTTCCAAGTGGCGATCCCGAGGTAGTCCGCATCGGTGCGGACCTTGGGGACGACCACCCGGTCGGTGTCATAGCGTTCGTACGAGAAGCGGCCGTAGTCGCAGAGCCAGTGGTCGTTCACGTCGGGATTCGCACGCGGCCGGTAGCGGAAGATCTGCCCGTTGCGGTGTCCGATGAAGAGGTTGCAGCCGACGTCGCAGCCGTTGCATACCGAATCGGCGGAATCGAGATTCCAGACGCGCGATTCGAAACGGAACTCGCGCGTGGTCAGGGCGCCCGTCGGGCAGACGTCGGTCACGCAGGCGGACATCCAGTTGTCCAGCGGCGTTCCCGGAAAGACGCCGACCTCGGTCGAGGCCCCGCGTTTGAAGAAGGCCATCTCCCGCGTGCCGGTGATCTCCTGGCAGAACCGGATGCACCGCGTGCAGTGGATGCAGCGGTTCATGTTCTGCAGCACGTGCGGCCCGATCGAGGTCCGCTCCATGCCGGGATACGTGCGTTTCACCTCGCCGTAGCGCGACTCGACGGTTCCGTAGTTGAAGGAGTAGTCCTGCAGCGGGCACTCGCCGGCCTTGTCGCAGATCGGGCAGTCGAGCGGATGGTTGATCAGCAGGAACTCCATCTGGCCGCGGCGCGCTTTCTCGACCTTGTCGTTCCAGACGTGGATCTTCATCCCGTCCTTTACGGTGGTGGAGCAGCCGGCCTGGAGCTTGGGAATTCCTTCGACATCGACCAGGCACATGCGACACTGCCCGACGACGGTCAGGGAAGGGTGATAGCAGAAATGGGGGACGTGAACGTCGGCAGCCTTGGCGGCCTCGATGATGTTGATGCCGTCCTGGACTTCGACTTCGATCCCGTCGATGGTAACTTTAGCCATGGGGTTCGATGGTGATGCAGGTTGAACGCCCATGCGAGGGCGGGGCGCGTCCGGGTGAAATCGTCACGGCGAACCCGTGAAAAATTTCACAAGGGCGGAGAATACTCGGACGGACAATCTGCGTCAACGAAAGGATGAAGGCCGAAGCATGACGGATCGCCGCTCTGGTTCGTTCCCCATCATTCGTCATTCCTGATCCCTGCGGAGAAACCTTGAAAAAAGACATCCTCGTGGCCTTCGTCGTCCTCCTCGTCGTCGCCGCGGTCTGCTACGGACTTGCCGTCAGCAGGCCGGCGTTTCAGCCGACCCCCTCGCAACCATTTACCCTCGCTCCCACCGGAAAGCAGAGCGCCGGGCTGGTGGTGATGCGAGTGAATGGCGAGCCGATCACCGAGGGCGAATTCAACGCCGCCTTCCACCAGTTGCCCGATCAGATGCAGCAGCAGTACGCGTCGGAGCCGGGCAAGATGGCCTTCGCCGAGCAGCTCATCCGCCTCAAACTGCTGGAGCAGGAGGCGCACAAGATGGGGCTGGAGTCCGATCCGAAAGTCGATGCGGTGCTCGCCGCAGATCGGATGAACGTGCTCGCCGGCGCGGCGGCCGACAAGCTCGCGGCCAATCCGTCGGAGGAAGCCGTGCAGTCGTATTACTCCAGGAATCGAGAGCAGTTCGAAGCGCTCGATCTGAGTCACATCGTCATCGCCTACGATGGGAGTCTGGTCCACCCGCGGAACGGCAAGGCGCCGTCAGAACAGGACGCGCTGAATGAGGCGATGCTGGTCTGGAAGCGCCTGAAGGCCGGCGCCGATTTCGCGAACTTGGCGAGGCAAGTCTCCGACGACCAGGCGAGCGCCGCGCGCGGGGGCGAGCTGGGAGAATTCACGCGGGGCATGCTGCCGCCGGAGATCGATGCGAAGATCTTCGCCCTGAAAGCGGGAGCGATCAGCGAGCCGATGAGCACGCGGTTCGGCATCCATATTTTCAAGGTGAACTCCCGGACCAATGCACCGATGAGCGAGGTCCGCGGCGGGATCACCCAGCAGGTACGCCAGCAGAGCGTTTTCGACCGCGTGCAGGCCATGCGCCGTGAGGCGAATGTGGAGTTCGATTCGAAGTTCTTCCCCTCGGCGCCCAAACCGGCGCCGAAGAAGCCGTCCTGATGCTGAAGATCCTCGTACTGGGCGCCGGCCGGATGGGATTCGGCGCCGTGCACGACCTCGTCCGGCAGCCGGATGTCGAGCGCGTCACGGTCGCGGACGCC
>DATFUW010000669.1:0-2641 GCA_035260605.1 Thermoanaerobaculia bacterium
GGGATCGTAGTAATCGGCGAACGAGAAGGTGTGGTAGGTGTTCAGCCATCCGTGATCGAAATGGCCCCGTTCCTCCGCTCTGCGAATGCGAATCATGGCGCGCATGTTAAAACAACCGCATGGATCCGGACGTCATCCCGCGCAAACTGAACGAACGGAGCGAGAGACACCGCTGCATCCGCTGCCTCCGGGAGGTGGAGCAGGAGGAGTACTTTCACAACGATTTCGTGTGCGACGAGTGCGCGGCCGCGCTCTCGGGGGGGACGATGAACGAGGAAACGATGAACGATGGACACGCAAGCGGACAGTGACGCTTCATCGCTTCTCGCTCCTCGTCCCTCGTTTGGCCGTGTGGCCGTCATCCACGACTGGCTCACCGGCATGCGGGGCGGCGAGGAGGTCCTCGAAGGGATCCTGGACATCGTCCCCGAGGCGGAGATCTTCACGCTGTTTCACTTCCCGGGGAGCGTGTCGAAGGCCATCGAGTCACGGACGATCCGTACCTCCCGGCTGCAGAACGTTGCCCGGCGGGCGCACGACTACCGCGAGCTGCTGCCGCTCTTCCCGGGCGCCGTGCGGCGGTGGGATCTCAGCGGGTTCGACCTGATCGTCTCCTCGAGTCACTGCGTAGCCAAAGGTGTCTCGGCGCTCGGCAAACCGCACGTCTGTTACTGTCACACGCCGATGCGCTACGTGTGGGACCGTTTTGACGATTACTTTCCGCGCACCAAGCCGTTCGTGCGCGCGGCGATGTCGCTGATCGCGCCGCGCCTGCGCCGCTGGGACGTCGACACGGCCGAGGGGGTGACGCGCTTCGTGGCGAACTCGAACTTCGTACGCGGCCGCATCGAGCAGTACTACCTGCGCGAGGCCGAAGTCATCCATCCGTTCGTGGCCGAGGAGTTCCTCGCGGCACCGCTGCGGGAGGAGCGCGAAGATTTCGACCTCATCGTCTCCGCGCTCGTCCCCTACAAGCGCATCGATCTGGCGATGGCCACCGGCCGGCGGCTGATCGTGATCGGAAACGGCCCCGCCGGCAAGGCGCTGCAAGCGGCTGCCGGCCCCAACGTTACCTTCCTGGGCTCCGTATCGAGAGCAGTGATCGTCGATCACCTGTCGCGGGCGCGGGCCGTGATCCTTCCCGGTGTGGAAGACTTCGGCATCGTTCCGCTCGAGGCCATGGCCCTCGGCACGCCGGTGGTCGCCTTCCGCGCCGGCGGCGCGCTCGACTCCGTCGTCGAGGGCACCACCGGAATCTTCTTCGACGAGCCCGCGGTAGATTCGCTGCGTCAGGCGCTCGAGAAAGTCGATGGCCGTGGCTGGGACCGCGCAGCGATCCGCGCCCACGCCGCCGCGTTTTCCCGGGCCCGGTTCACGCATCAGTTGCAGGAGACCCTTCGGCAGGTGACCGCTTGATCGAGAAGAAACATCGCGCGCTCGCCTCCATCTATCTCATCAACGATGCCGTGGCCTCGGACCTGGCGATGCTCGCCGCCTGGTACCTCCGCTTTCACACCGATCTGATCCCCGTCACCAAGGGGATGCAGGACATCGAGCAGTACCTCGGCATCCTGCCGATCATCACCGTCGTCTTCCCGCTGGCCTTCGCCATCCAGGGCCTCTACCGCATCCGGCCGACGCGTTCCAGGGCCGAGGAGTGGATGTCGGTGGCCGTCGGCTCGGTGGTGGCCACGGTCATCCTGTCGGGCGTGCTGCTGTGGATCCGTCCGCCGAAACGTCCGGACGTTCTCTACTCGCGGGCCACGCTCGGCATCTTCATGCTGTGCGCGATCCTGTTCGTCTTCGCCGGACGGCTGCTGGTGCGTGCCGTGGTCGAGCACCGGCACCGGAAGGGGAGGGACCTCGACCGCGTGCTGATCGCCGGGAGCGGGGAACTGGCGCGTGAAGTGGTGCGGCGGATGCAGTCGCACGGCGGCGCGGGGTTTCTGATCATCGGGCATCTGCGCAACGGCGACGGTTCGGAGCTGGAGTCGGTGCCCTGCCTCGGATCGATCGACGAGGCGGAGCGGGTGATCGCCGAACACGCCATCGACCACGTCTTCGTCGCCCTGCCGCATGCCTCGTCACAGGCCATGACGGCGCTGCTGGACCGGCTGGTGCGCAGCGTCGTCTCGATCCACGTCGTCCCGGACCTGCTGCAGTTCATGGTGCTGCGCTCGCGCATGGAGGACATCGACGGTCTGCCGACCGTCAATCTGTCGGAGACGCCGCTGGAGGGGTGGAGCCGATTTCTGAAGCGCGGCTTCGACCTGCTGACCGCCGCGGTGGCGTTGATCGTCTTTTCGCCGCTGATGCTGCTGATCGCGCTGGCGATCCGGATGGAGGACGGCGGGCCGGTGTTCTACCGCCAGATCCGCATGGGTCTCGACGGCAAGCCGTTCGAGATTTTCAAGTTCCGGTCGATGAAAGTCGACGCGGAGCAGGCCACCGGCGCGAAGTGGGCGGAGCGGGACGATCCGCGCAGGACGCGCGTCGGGCGCTGGATCCGCGCCTGGTCGCTGGACGAGTTGCCGCAGCTGTTCAACGTGCTGCTGGGGGACATGAGCGTGGTCGGCCCGCGCCCGGAGCGCCCGCAGTTCGTGGAGCAGTTCCGCGCCGAGTTCCCGCACTACATGCTGCG
>DATFUW010000670.1:0-2175 GCA_035260605.1 Thermoanaerobaculia bacterium
GCCGAGGCGAACAGCGCCCGCGATGCGATCCTCGTGGCGGTGGAGCGTCGTGCCGCCGGCAGCGTCCTGATCGTCAGCGACCGGGGTGAAGGGATGACGGACGAGGGAGTCGTCCGCGCCGCCCTTCCCTTCTGGTCGACGAAGCCCGGCGGGTCGGGTCTGGGACTGGCGCTCTGCAGCGAGATCGCCGATGCGCACGGAGGAACGCTGCGCATCGCCCGGCGGCAGGGCGGCGGCATGATCGTGACTTGCTGGTTTCCGGACGGCGGGCGGGGCGAAACGATCGCCTGATCGCGACCGGGCACAAGTTCAGCACGGCTCCCGGGCGCGGGATGCACAGAATCGAGCAGAAGATCGCCGATCCGGTCCAGGTCGGCTGGCGGCGCGGAGAAGCGGTCGAGGCGCTCGTCACTCGGGAATGGCTCGTGACGAATGCGCTGGGCGGCTACGCCGCGGGCACGATCGGCGGCGCCGCGACCCGGCGCTTCCACGGATATCTGATCGCAGCGCTCCGCGCTCCCCTCGGCCGCACGATGATGCTCAACCATCTCGAGGAGGTCATCGAGGCGCCCGACGGCGCCTGCTACCGGCTGACCGGCGACGAGCACGGCGACCGGAAAGAGATCGCCTTTCCCGAGCCCGGCTTTCTCGAGGAATTCGTGCTCGATTGCGGTCTTCCGCTTTGGCGCTTCTCCAAGAACGGTATCCGAATCGAGAAGCGCGTGATCATGTCTCATCTGCAGAACGCCACGTTCGTCGTCTACCGCCTCGTCGAAGGGCCGGAGGGCGTGCGGCTGAAGGTGCGGCCCTCGTTACATTTCCGGCCGCACGAGGGGTTGCTCAACGACGAGACGGCGATCGACTGGAGCGTGCATGCACTGAGTGAGCGGGACGTCGAGATCCAGGGGAGCTCGGAGTTCCCTCCGCTTCGGCTGCACCTGCTGGACGTAAACGCATCGCTCACGGACGACGTTCGCACGTTCCAGCACGTGCTGTATCGCGTGGAACGGAGCCGCGGCTACGAATTCGAAGGGCCGCTCTGGAGTCCCGGCGTCATCGAATGTCCCATGACCGCCGGAGTCGACGCCGGCTTCGTCGCCGCGGTCGAGCGGTGGGACGTCATCCGCGCGCTCCCGTTCCGGGAAGCATACGACGCGGAGCTCGACCGGCGCCGGCGGATGCTGGCGATCGCCAGCTTCCCGTCCGACGATCCATTCCCGCGGCAGCTCGTGCTGGCGGCTGATCAGTTCCTGATCCATCCGCACACGCGCGTGGCGGACGAGGCCCGCGTGCGCGCCGCCGGCGACGAGCCGCGCACGATCATCGCCGGCTATCACTGGTTTACCGACTGGGGGCGCGACACGATGATCAGCCTCGAAGGGCTGACCCTGGTCACCGGACGGCACCGCGAGGCGGGCAATATTCTCCGCACGTTCGCCTCGTACATCCGCGATGGCCTGATCCCGAACCTCTTTCCCGAAGGGCAGCACGGAGGGCGATATCACACGGCCGACGCCACGATGTGGTTTTTCCACGCGATCTGGAGGTATCTGCACAGTACGAACGACCGGGAGACGATCGTCACCCTCGTGCCGAAGCTCGTGGAGATCATCGACAAGCATCTGGCGGGAACGCTGTTCCACATCTGCGTCGATCCGAAAGATGGGCTGCTGTCCCAGGGAGCGGAGGGATACCAGCTCACGTGGATGGACGCGAAAGTCGACGACTGGGTCGTGACCCCCCGCCGCGGCAAGGCGGTGGAGATCAACGCGCTGTACTACAACGCCCTGCGCATCCTGGAGCAACTCCTTCTTCGCATCGGCGACACGGGCAACGCGGACCGGATGGCGGGGCACGCGGAACGCGCGCGCCGGTCGTTCAACGAGCGTTTCTGGTACGAGGAAGGTCAATATCTTTACGATGTCGTCGACGCGGAGTCGGGGCGGAACGACGCGTCGCTGCGGCCGAATCAGATCCTGGCCATGTCGCTCGATTACCCGGTCCTCGACCCGTCGCGATGGGAGCCCGTGCTCGACGTGGTCTGCGCGAAGCTGCTGACGCCGTTCGGGCTTCGCTCGCTGAGCCCGGATCACCCGGACTTCAAGAAGGCCTATGACGGCGATCTTCGCGCGCGCGACGCCGCGTATCACCAGGGAACCGTGTGGGGGTGGCTGA
>DATFUW010000671.1:0-9434 GCA_035260605.1 Thermoanaerobaculia bacterium
GTCTGTGACCAGTTGTTCGAAAGCTACCGGCGCGCCGGGACTCGGGACTTCTATCGAACGAGCGCCCGGCTGCTCACCGCGGCGACGGACGGGCCCGATGCCATCGACGTCGCGGCGATGTACGCGCGCGCCGGCGATCGCGACCACGCGTTCGCGTGGCTCGATCGCGCCCGCGAGAACCGCGTTTCGCGCCTGACGAACGTCAACTTCGACCCGATGTTCGACGGTCTGCGGGATGACCCGCGGTACGACGAGCTGCTGCGGAAGATCGGCATTCCACGAACGTCGCCGGGCGGTGCCACTTTTTAGAATCGAATCCATGCACCCCCTTTCTTTTCACGCTCGCACTCTTCGCCTCTTTCGGGGTCCGTGCCGCCGAGGTCGTCACCGTCGCGCCATGGGAACTGCACAGCAGCTTCTGGATGAGCCTCCACCAGACGCTGATCGATGACGCCATGCGGAAGACGCAGCGCGAGCTGGTAGGGCTCCGATCACGATAATGTCGCGCCGCGACGCCGGATACCAGGCCTTTCGTGCACTGGAAATGATGCTGCACGAGAGCTCGCACACCGTCGTCGATCCGAACTACGGCACGGTGGCCGCGGCGATCGCCGCGGCGGCGAAGACGCTGGACATCCCGATCCCGAGGAATCTCTGGCACGCCATTCTCTTCGAGACCTCGAGCGAGCTGACGCGGCGCGCTCTCGCCGAGGACCTCCGGGGAACGCCTCACCACAGAGGCACAGAGATCACAGAGACGGAAGCTGCGCGGTCACGCGGCCAGACGATCGCTCTAGATCGGGTCGGGTAAACCCGGGAGCAGACGCGCCTGCACCGCCCCATGCCGCTCGATTTCTTCGGCAGCACCAATGTTCTCGCGGGATAAAAACGGGCGGCCGTTTCGGGCCGCCCTGCTGCTGCTCGCGCGGAGTGCTCCGCGGCGGGACTGAGCCATTCGCCGCACTACGAGCATCCGCTCGTGCTACCGCAGTTGAGGCATTTGTAGCAGGCGCCGTTGCGCACCATGATCGAGCCGCAGTCGGAGCACGACGGGGCGTCCTGCTGGAAGCGGATCGGGGCGGCGGCCACCCTGGTGTTCGGGGCGTCGGCGTCTTTCGGCGGAAGGACGACCGGCGCGAGGGTCTGCACGAACGAGGCGTCCTTCGTCGTCAGCGGAACGACGTTGTTGTCTTCGGCCTCGGGAGTGGGGATGTCGTCGCGCAGGATCACGCCGGCGGCCTGTTGCTCCTCGCGGGACAGGAACTTGATGGCCAGCCACTTGAAGATGTAGTCCATGATCGACTTGGTCATCGGGATTTCCGGATTCCTGGTGTATCCCGACGGCTCGAAGCGCGTGTGCGTGAACTTGTCGACCAGCAGTTGCAGCGGGACTCCGTGCTGCAGCGCGAGTGAGGTCATGGTGGCGAAGGAGTCCATCAGGCCCGAAATCGTCGACCCTTCCTTGGCCATGGTGATGAAGATCTCGCCGGGCGTTCCGTCCTCGTACTTGCCGACGGTGATGTATCCCTCGTGGCCGCCGATGGAGAACTTGTGGGTGATGGACTCGCGCTCGTCCGGCAGCTTGCGGCGCTGCGCCGAGGGGGCCACGCCGAGCTCCGCGAGCTTCTCCCTGGCGGTCGACAGCGGCTGCGAGCGCTTGCAGCCGTCGCGATAGACGGCCACTGCTTTCAGCCCGAGCTTCCAGGCCTCGTAATAGGCCTGCTCGATCTCCTCCACGGTGGCCGCCGATGGCATGTTGATGGTCTTGGAGATCGCGCCGGAGATGAACGGCTGCACGGCGCCCATCATCCGGAGATGTCCCATGTAGTGGATGGAGCGCGTGCCGTGCGCGGCCTTGAACGCGCAGTCGAAGACGTCGAGGTGCTGCTCGAGCAGATGCGGCGCCCCTTCGATGGTGTCGTTCTCGTCGATGTAATGGACGATCTCGTTGGCCTGCTTCGAATCGTAGCCAAGGCGCTTCAGCGCGGTGGGAACAGTCTGGTTGACGATCTTCAGCATCCCGCCGCCGACGAGTTTCTTGTACTTGACCAGGGCGATGTCGGGTTCGATGCCGGTGGTGTCGCAGTCCATCATGAAGGCGATGGTGCCGGTGGGGGCGAGGACGGAGATCTGGGCATTGCGATATCCGAACTGCTGGCCGAGCGCGTAAGCGTCGTCCCACACCTTCGTGGCGGCGTCGGCCAGGCTCGCCGGCAGCGCGCGGGTGCTGATGCGATAGGCGTGGCGGCGATGCTTGTCGATGACGCGCAGGAACGGCTCTTCGTTGAGACCATATCCGGCGAACGGTCCGAGCTTCTCGGCGATGCGCGCCGACTGCGTGTACGACTCACCGGAGAGGATCGAGGTCACCGCCGCGGCGTAGTCGCGTCCCTCTTCGCTGTCATACGGCAGGCCGCGGGCCATCAGCAGCGCGCCGAGATTGGCGTAGCCGATGCCGAGCGGCCGGAAGGCGTGCGAGTTCCGCTCGATGGCCTCGGTCGGATACGACGCGTTGTCGACGGTGATCTCCTGCGCGGTGATGACGATGCGCAACGCGGCGCGGTAGGCGTCGACGTCGAAGCCGTTCGCGTCGGTGTAGAAGCGCATCAGATTCAGCGAGGCCAGGTTGCACGCCGAGTCGTCGAGGAACATGTACTCCGAGCAGGGGTTCGAGGCGTTGATCCGCGCGGTGTTCGAGCATGGGTGCCAGTCGTTGACCGTGGTGTCGAACTGCATGCCGGGGTCGCCGCAGATCCACGCCGCCTCGGCCATCTTGCGCATCAGCTCCCGCGCCTTGTACTTGCCCATCACCCGGTTGTGATCGGTGACGGCGCGCGTCTCCCAGTCGCCGTCCTTTTCGTACGCGCGCATGAACTCGTCGGTGACGCGCACGGAGTGGTTCGCGTTCTGGAACTGCACCGAATCGTACGCGCCGCCGGGAGCATTGAACGCGCCCTCGTAGCCGGCGTCGATCAGCGCCCAGGCTTTTTTCTCCTCGCGCGCCTTCGAGTCCATGAAATCGACCACGTCGGGATGGTCGATGTTCAGGATGACCATCTTCGCCGCGCGCCGCGTCTTGCCGCCGCTCTTGATCACGCCGGCGAACGAGTCGTAGCCGCGCATGAACGACACCGGCCCCGACGCCGTGCCGCCGCCGGCCAGGTTTTCCTTCGACGACCGGATGTTCGACAGGTTCGATCCCGTTCCCGATCCGTACTTGAACAGCATCCCCTCGGTGCGCGCCAGCGTGAGGATCGAGTCCATCGTGTCCTGGACGGAATTGATGAAGCACGCCGAGCACTGCGGCCGCGGCTCGATGCCGACGTTGAACCACACCGGCGAGTTGAACGAGGCCATCTGATAGAGAAGGATGTGCGTCAGCTCGTCGCGGAACGCATCGCCGTCCTCGGGAGTGGCGAAGTAGCCCCCCTCGCGACCCCACTGGGTCATGGTGCGGACCACGCGCCCGATCAACTGGCGGACCGAGGTCTCGCGGTCGGGCGTGCCGAGGTGTCCGCGGAAGTACTTCGAGACGACGACATTCGTGGCCATCTGGGACCAGAACTTCGGCATCTCGACGTCCTTCTGCTCGAAGACGACCTCCCCGCGCTCGTTGGTGATCACCGCGTTGCGCATCTCCCACTCGCAGGTGTCGAAGGGATCGACCCCCGGTTTGGTGAACTGGCGCTCGATCTCGATGCCTCCCGCGCGCGTCTCGCGGCGGCCGGGATGGGCAGGCTTCGAATTCGACCGGGGGCGAAGCGACGGGTTCATGTCCATGGACGTCATGATCTCTCTCCTCTCACGAAACAAAGGCGCCCCGCTCGGGGGCGCCGTGCACTCGTCAGTCTGAATGTCAGCGCGCGGACCAGCGGGCCACGACCGGCCGGCTCTGCGGGACTGGCGACTTGACCTTGACGGTGACTTGATACTCGCGGATATTCAACGAAACCGACCTCAATGGAGAACGCGCGGCCAAACGCGACTGCTTCACATCCTTCATCCGGTCCTCCCTCGCGAGTCGAATGTAATGGTTGCAGGACAACCTACGCCCTGTAGAACGCGCTGTCAAGGGCTCGCGGAAAATCGATCCGCCCTCCGATTCCTTACAACGCGAAATCGAATCTAAGTATTCGCAATTCCAATAGGTTAGGCAATTCTATATGGATGAGTCCGAAAGGTGTTTCTCCACCGTAAATCCGCCGGTTCCTCGCAGGAAATCCGCAGGGTTTTGCACATGCTTTCAACCGTAAATCCGCAGTTTTTCAGGGCCATTTCCACATGTTTTAGACATCATTTTCACAATCATTCATGTACACAATTTTTCCGCAGCCTTTTCGCAGGAAATGGCGGTCTCAGCCGGAAGGAAAATGGGCGAAAGAAGGGCAGTGGACGAAATCTGCGGAAATCGGCGGTTCGCCGGCGGCGCAAGGCCCCCGGACGCGTTTTCCACCGGCTGCACAATCAACGGTGCGGCCGAGAGGGCCGCATGTAGGGCCGGCTCTCTAGCCGGCCGGAGAACGCGCTCTCAGCCGTCCGGAGAAACTCCCGGCAGCCGTCCGGAGAAACTCCCGGCAGCCGGCTGAGAGCCGGCTCTACATTAGCCTCCCGGCAGCCGGCTGAGAGCCGGCTCTACATTAGAAGCGCACCAGCGCGGTGAGCCGGAACGCGCGTGGCGCCTGGTAGGCGTTGCGCGAGGTTCCCGCTCCGTATGCGGCGCGCACGTCCTGACACACGGCGCCGCCGGCGTTGCACCAGGTGGTGGTGCTCGCCTGGATCTGCCGCTGCACGTTGGTGATGTTGAAGATCTCGCCCTTCAATCCGACTTCGACGTGGCCGACCGGCCGGATGGCCTGCGCGGCGAAATCGATCTGGTAGGTCGACGGCAGACGGTCCGTCCCGGCAGGGTCGTAGTTGTACGTCACCGTGCTGCCGGTCGGAATTCCGGGAGAACTGATGACCGTCAGGATCGCCTGGCGCTGATAGGTGTCGCCCGATTCGAACGTCACCACCGGCGAGAGAGTCACGCTCAGGCTCTTGACCGGCAGGTGATAGGCGGTATAGGCGCGCAGCACGTGCGTGCGGTCGTATGGCGCATCGCCCTCGCGATTCGTCGAAGCGGCGACGCCGCAATCGATCGTACCGTTGCTGCCGATGGTGGGATCGATGGCCGAACGGCAGCGCGTCCCGTCGAAGTTTGCCAGGTCGGAGGAGATGGCGCCGAACTGGTTTCCGCGCGTGCGCGAAAGCGTGTACGAGAACTGCGCGCCCCAGTCGTTGGCGAAACGCTTGTTGAAGATCAGCTCGAGGGCGTCGTAGCGGCGCTTCGCCTCCTGCAGGTTCACGAAGTTGCGGGTGATGTTCCCTCCCCCTGGAGAGAGTGCGAGCACGTCGTCGATCAGGTCGTGCCACTGGCGGTGAATGGCGCGGGCGCTGATGCCGAAGTTGCGGCCGTTCTGCCGCTCCAGCCCTACGCTGAATTCGTCGAGGTACGTCGGTTTGATGTTGCTGACTCCCACCGACGCGCCGCCGATGACCTGATGCACGCCGAAGAGATACTGCTCGCGCTGCGGGTCCCAGTTGAAGACCGTGAAGCCCGACTTCGGCGGCAGCAGCGCGAATTGATCGTCGAACTGCTGCAGGATGGTCTGGTAGAAGCGCCCATAGGAGACGAGGGCCAGCGTCTTGCCGTCGCCCTTGAAATCGTACGTGCCGGAGATCCGCGGTGACACGAATGCGGTGTTCACGATCTGCACGCCGATGTCGCTGGTCCCGGTCTGTCGCTCGCCTCGGAGACCAACATTGAGCGAGACGTGCGAGCCGAGCTGGAAGCGGTCGAGGCCGTACAGCGCGATCGTCTTTCCCCGGCTCGCCGAAGGAATCGGCTCGTCGTAGTCGCGGCGCTGGAACGGAACGGTCGTGCCGGCAGCGAGGTCGTACGACTGGTCGAGAAAGAGCTGATTGCCGCCAAAGCGCTGGTCGACCGTGGAGCGCACGCTCTGGTAGTCGGCGCCGATCTTGAAGTTGTGCGTCTGCCCCCACAGGAGCCGGTAGTAGCTGCCGGAGATGTCGCCCTGCCGCCGCTCGCGCTCCAGGAATCCGACGATCGAGGGACCGCCGTAGTACAGGCCGGTGGAGAGGTCCTGGTGCACCGGCGTGTCGCCGGCGAACGGCCGGAAGTCGACGTGAATCTTCGACGAGGCCAGCCCGCCTTCGATGGCCAGGTTGTTCAGCGCCACGCCGGAATACTGCAGGGCGCGCGACTGGCTCGACTGATTCTGCAGATTCAGCGCGGCGACGTCCCCGGCGAACCGCGGGATGGCGTTGATCCCTCCCTCCTGCCGGTCCATGACGATGTTGTCGGTCGGAGATCCGCTGGCCTTGAGGACAACGAGCTTCGAGGGGGCGATCTGCCACGTCCCTTTCACGTCGTAGAAGTGGTCGTGCGGGACGGAGCGGAAGTCCTGCGGCGCTTTCGGATCGACGGTCTGCCGTAGCGCCGAGGTTGCGCGGTCCCACTCGTACGCGCCGAAGAACCAGGCGCGGTCGCGCCAGATCGGCCCGCCGAGGGTCGCGGAGTGGACTCGGACCAGCGTGTTCAGCTTCGAGCGCGCGAAGCTCTGCCCCGACGTCGGGCTGAATCCCTTGTTCTGGGCGTTCCACGAGTCGTTGGTCATCACTTCGTCGTAGGAGCCCTGGAACTCGTTCGTTCCGCTCTTGGTGATGACATTGATGATTCCACCGACCGCGCGGCCGTAGTCCGCCGAGGCCGCGGAGGTCGTGACGGAAACTTCCTGGATGGCCTCGTAGGCGAAGTTCTGGCCGAACCCGCCGGTGGTCGGATCGGTGGTGTCGATGCCGTCGAACAGATAGAGGTTGTCGGTAAAGAGCGCGCCATGCACGTTCGCATTCGTATTCGCGTTGCCCGGAAGGACGACTCCGGGCATGGTCAGGGCCAGCGCCTGATAAGAACGGCCGACAGGGAGCTGCTGCGCAAGTTCGCTCGTGAGGATCGTCGTCTGCGCAGCATTCGACTTGTCGACGATCGGCACGTCTCCCGGAACAACGATGGTTTCCGAGGCGGCGCTGACGCGCAGCGAGGCGTTGATGATGGTCGTCTTCTCGACCTGCACCAGAGCGTTATCGGCGACGAAGGTATCGAATCCCTGCAGCGAGATCGTGACCTTGTACGGCCCGGGCTGCAGGAGGGGAAAGATGAACTTCCCCTGCGCGTCGGTGGTGACTGTGCGGGTCAGCCCCTTCTCGAGGTTCACGACCTCGACGCTCGCTCCCGGGACGGCGGCGCGGCTCTGATCGGTGACGCGCCCGCTGATGGTGCCGAGCTGCGTTCCATCGGCCCATAGCGGCAGGCACACCAGGAGCATCGGCAAAATTTGGAAGAAACGACGCATTCACCCCTCCGACTCGTCTCGTTTTGCGTCCTGAGAGTGAGGATGCGGAATTATACCCGCTCCTCTCAGAAGCGCCCCGACGCTCCCGCTCCGCCGAACTCGCCGCCGCCGCCGAGAGGATGTGGGGCGGGGGTGACGGTGGGGGCGGCGAGAGGGAGCATCGCGGCAATTTGCAGCGCTTCGTCGAGCTCGTGCTCTTCGCGGGCCAGAACGAATCCCCGCTCATGTCCGCGCAGCGCGCGCATCAACGCGGACGCCAGGAGCAGCACCACGGCGCCGGCGGCGATGAGATCGACCTCGACCGGATACGGAAGTGCGTGCCAGATCTCGAGGCCGGTGACGGCCACGGCCACCGCCGCGGAGAGCAGCAGCGTGCGCAGGCGAAGCGCCACCCCGACGGAGATCAGCGCGGCGGCGATCGCCCCGAAGATGCCGATCACCGTGGCGTGCCCGAGTCCGGCGCGCGTCGCCGCCTCGTAGGCCGCGACCGGCATGACCACGAGCGTCGCGGCGAACAGGAACTCGGTCGAGGGGCGCTGCCAGATCCGCGTCTCCGCCAGGCAGGCGATGCCGATCAGCGCGATGGCGAATGCGGCCGCCACGCCGGGGTGGTGTTTGGCGATGATATAGACGGCCGTCAGCACCAGCGCGGCCACCCCGAACAGAGCGTTGCGCAGGCGCCATCCCGATAACGCCGCCGCGGCGACGAAGGTCAGGATCGCCTCCGGCTTCCCGCTGCTCGGCAGTGAGACGATGAACGCGCAGAGGCCGCCGATCCAGAGCGCCGACTCCACGCCGGTGCGCCAGAAACGCGCCCGGCGGATCAGCAGTTCGGCGAGGGCGATCGACGCCGACGCGCTGACGACCCCTTTCGGCAGATGGAGCAGATCGGCGAACCAATACAGCGCCAGGATTCCGACGCAGGTCAGCACGAAGAGGACCGCCTGGGTGACGATCGAGGCCCGCCGCCACGGCGTTGGCCGCCGCAGCTCCATGGCACGCTCTTCCGAAACCGTCGGGATCATTGCCCGTCCGCCCTCCGAAAGCGGAAGTGGACGAAGATCAGCGCGGCGATGCAGGCGGCGGTGGAGACGACGAGATAGAACGCCGCGGTGACGTCCCGCAACCCGTCGAGGACGACGATGTCGACGGCGATCAGCGAGTAGACGGCGGCGTAAATGACGAAGGCCTCGAGCTGGCGCCGGATTCCGTAGAGCAGCGATGCGGCGCCGAGCGCCAGGGCGATGGCCACGCCGAGCGCTCGCGTGGAGTCCGTGCCGGCGAGGATCACCGCTCCCCAGAAGGCGACATTGACGGCAAAATGCTCGAAGACGAGATCGAACTCGCGCCGCCGGTTCACGACACGCCAGACGGCGAGCGCACCGGCGCAGACGAAGGCGTGCACTGCCAGGCCGACGTCGCCCGTCAGAAAGATCCGGTCTTTCTCGATGCCCAGCCAACCGGCGAACGCGGCGATGGAGAGCGAGAGCACCGCGCGCGACCGGAACGCGTACGCCGCGATGGCGTGCACGACTGCAAGCAGCAGCAGATGCCGCTGCCACTCGCCGTCGAGCAGATGCCACTGGGTCTCGATGAACGCCACATCGGCGGAGATCAGCAGCGCACCGAGCAGGACGACGTAGTCGAGGACCGAAGTCGCGGCCGGCGGAGATTTCCACCTCCAGGCCGCCCCGGCGTAGCAGGCGGCCGCCGCCGCGCCGATCAGCACGGCAATGGTCAGCGGCCCGATCTCTTCGAAGTGCTTGTTGACGAGAATGCCGACGCCGGTGACGATCAACATGACGCCGCACCAGGCGAGGGCGCGGAGTTCGCGCCCGACCGGAACGATCTCGCGGCGCTCGATCGCCATCCGGCGATCGGCCTCCGCCGCGGCGAACGTTCCCGCGTCGCGTGCGGCGGCAATCTCCGGCTCGAACGAAAGCATTACCGGCGCGGTCGCGGCACCCGGGCGAGCGTGGCGGCCGGGCGCCAATGGATCGATGCCAGCGAGACAGAAAGAAT
>DATFUW010000672.1:0-6550 GCA_035260605.1 Thermoanaerobaculia bacterium
TCGCGCTCCCTCCCGGGACGTACCGCTTCGTGGTGTTCGATGCCGCCCTGCGGTACGCCACCACGTACTCAGGCAATGTGGCGACCTTCGAGGCCGCGCAGCCGCTGATCGTATCGAGCGGCAGCACATACACGGCCGACTTCACCGTCGTGCGCGGTGTGCATGCCGGCGGACGCGTGACCAATACGGCCGGCAGACCGCTCTCGACCATCGAGATCCGCGTCCTCGACGCCCAGGGCGGGCGTGCCGCAACGGCCGTCACGTCGGCCGGCGGTTTCGAGCTGGCCCTGCTTCCCGGCACGTACGTGCTCCAGGCCGTGGATCCGTCCGGTCACTACGCCGACGCGTACTACGACCAGCAGTCCTCGTTCGAAAATGCGACGCGGTTCGTCGTGCAATCGGGCGCATCGCCCCTTCCGGTCACCTTCATCCTCACGCAGCCGGCGCGCAGACACGCGGTCCTGCACTGAACCGCTATAATCGACGCTTCCACCATGGAACCGCTCCAGATCCATTACGTCGATCTCGGCGTACAGCGGGTCGCCGATCTCAAAGCGGAGACGTCGATCGGCCGCACCGAAGGGAACGACGTCGTTCTGAACCACCCCTCGGTCTCACGCAAACACGCGCGCTTCGAAGCACGCAATGAGACGTGGTGGATCATCGATCTGAAATCGACGAACGGGGTGAAGGTCAACGGCAACCTCGTCACCGAGTCGCAGATCAATCCTGGCGACAAGATCTCCATCGGTTCGGTCCAACTGGAGATCAAGCCCCTCCCCGCGGTCAACTTCATCAACGAATCGATGTTCGACAACCCCTCGGGAACGGTCATCCGCCGGATTTCAGACTTCAATTCCGAGTTCGGGCTCGACCTCGCCGAGGCGCAGAAACCGCAGCCTCGCATCCCCTCGGAGCCCGGAACCAGGAAGAGCGAGACCGAAGTCTCGCGCGAGAAGATCTTCCAGGTGCTCGTGCAGGTAGCCAAGGCACTGCTGCAGAGCGACGACCTCAACTCGCTGCTCGAGACCGTCATGGAAATGATCTTCAAATACCTCCCGGTCGAGCGCGGGCTGCTCATCCTCTTCGATGAGGAAGGGAATCCCGTACCGAAGGTCACGAAGTTCATCGAGGGCGCGGACGCCACCAACATTCCGATCTCCCGCACGATCCTGAAGATGGTCGCCCAGCAGCAGATCGCGCTGATGACCTCCAACGCCCTGGAAGACGCGCGCCTGCTCGGCGGCAAGTCCATCGCCATTCACGGGATCCGCTCCGCGATGTGCTGTCCGCTCTGGAACCGCAACCGCGTCATCGGCGCCGTGCAGGTCGATTCCCCGATCCACATCGGCCGCTTCACGGAAGAGGATCTCGATCTGCTCACCGCACTGGCCAACTTCGCCGCGGTGGCCATCGAGCGCGCGCAGCTCTCGGAAAAGGTCGAACAGGAACAGAAGATTCGCGCCCGGATGGAGCGCTACCACTCTCCCGCGGTCGTCGATGAGATCGTCAAGGGAACGATCTCCACCGACGAGCGCGAGATCCGCAACGCCGAGCTGTCGATCCTCTTCGCCGACATTTCCGGATTCACCAGCGTTTCCGAGACCAAGAAGCCGGAAGAGATCGCCGAGTTCCTCTCGCACTTCTTCTCCTGCGCCGTGGAATCGATCTTCGCCTACGGAGGAACGCTCGACAAATTCATCGGCGACGCGGTGATGGCCTTCTTCGGTGCGCCGCTGCCGCAGGAAGACCATGCCGACCGCGCCGTGCTCACCGGACTGATGCTCCAGCGCCTCGTCGCCGAATGGAACGAGGAGCGCGAAAAGGCCGCCCTTCCGCAGGTCCGCGTCCGCGTCGGAATCAACAGCGGCCCGGCCGTCGTGGGAAACGTCGGGACGGAAAAGCGCGTCGACTACACCGTGCTCGGCAGTTCGGTCAATATCGCCTCCCGCCTCGAAAGCAGCGTCGCCAAGCCGGGCCAGGTGGTCATTTCCCAGAACACGCTCGACCGCATCCTCGGAAGCTTTCAGACCGAGCCGCTCGGCGAGTTCGCCCTCCGTGGCTTGCAGCAGAAGATGCCGGTCTTTGCGGTCCTCGGCGGCGGAGAGAGCGTCAAGACTTCGCCGCAGACCCTCCAGGCCACCCGCATCTGAAGGGAAGCCCGCCCCGCGTGCGGGATGACATCGGCGGCCCGTCTGGTTCTAGCCGTCGATGACGACGTTCCGCACCGTCGCCCTTCCGCTGTTTCTCGGCATCGCGCTGGCCATCATCGCCCGCGGCGCCGTGCGGATCTACTCCATTCCTTCCTCGTCGATGGAGCCGACGCTGCAGGTCGGCGACCACATCGTCGTCACTCCCTATCATGGTGCCCTTCCCCGGCGCGGCGACGTGGTGGTCTTTCGCGCGCCGTCCGAACCGGGCGAGCTGTTCGTCAAACGGATCGTCGCCGCGCCGGGAGATCTCGTCGAGAGTCGCGGGGGACGACTCGTGATCTGCGGTCACGCAGTCGCCGAGCCGTACATCCTCCACGCCGCCACGACAGGAGACATCGCCCCGCAGGTGATCCCGCGCGATTCGTACTTCGTGCTCGGCGACAATCGCGGCGATTCGTTCGACAGCCGCGCCTGGGGCATCCTCCCGCGCCCGCTGATCGTCGGCCGCGCCCGTTTCGTCCTCTGGTCCTCGCGCATCGGCGCTCCCACCCGCGCCGCGAGGGCATCCGCGCCGAAAGAGCGCACGCCGTCGACACCGGCCTTCTTCCGCTTCAGCCGCTTTCTGGAACCGATTCGCTAAGAGTCTGCGCGGCAGAATGTCCGCACGCGCGAACGTGGAGCAGCCTTGCCCAAATTCGGCCGGATTTGAGGCGCATAGCGGTGACGACTCGCCGAAAATCCGGTCGGATTTGCGCCGCTGATCCGCTTTCGCAGCAGGACAGTTTTCTGCCGCGCAGACTCCTGGCGTGGTGTCTCACCAATCGCGACGCCGTCGCTGGTGGCGCTTGCGGCCGAGATGCTAGGCGCGAGCAGAAGGCGATGCGGTGGCATCGTTGACGACGAGCAAGGCCGCAGGTCGGCCGCAACCGCCACCCGCGAAAGGCAGGGGACTCTTGAAGCACCTCCACTCGTGCGGCCACCACCCGAAAGGCCGTTTCGAAACCCGCGAAATTCAAGGGATTCGCGAGACAGGACACCAGCAAACGCGGCGCTTTCGTTATACTTTTCCGAAACGGAGGGCATATGTCATTCAGCCGCCGCGAACGGGGAGAGGGTCAGGCAGGGTGCCTGGTTGGTCTGATTGTCCTCGCGCTCGCCGTGTTCATCGCCTACAAAGTCATTCCCATCAAGGTCAAGGCCGCGGAACTCCGGGGGGAAGTCTCGGACGAGGCGAAGTCCGCCGGAATGCACACCGATGACCGGATTCGCGCGGCCATCCTGGCCAAGGCGCGCGAAGACAACCTGCCGGTGACGGCCGAGGACATCAAGATCACCCGCGCGAACAGCGAGGTCACCGTGCACGTCGAATACACGGTGCCGATCGACTTCCCGGGCTACACATATCAGTGGCACATTACGCACGAGTCGACGAATCCGATATTCTGAGCCGCCATGAGCGTCACGATCAAAGTCAAAGACAACGGCCCGTACCTCATCGATGGCGACGTCAAGCTGACCGACATGCAGGGCAATGAGATTCCGCTGCAAAAGCGCGCCCTCTGCCGCTGCGGCGGTTCGACGACGAAGCCATTCTGCGACGGCACGCACTCCAGGATCGGATTTCAGGGGGCCATCGCCGCGGTCAAGAAGGAAGAGGGAGCGTAGCTCCTCCTCAAACCGGACCTGTCGTCTCCTGAATCTCGCTCTGGTCATCGTCCGCGATGACGAACACGATCGCTTCCCATCCGCTGAGGCATCCGACGACGACGGGCCGCTCGTCGTCCTCCGCGGTTTCGGCGATGAATTCCTCGTTCATGGCCGGGCAGCAGTCTCAAGGGCCGTTCCGTGCCGTGCGGTACGTGTAAGGGCCACAGGTTGTTTGCTTTGGCTGCAGGGGAGGTTCAGGGCGGCTGTCAAAAAAAGCGGCAGGCGCGTCGATTGACTTTTACACGAAGCGCGCAGTAGCGTTACGTCTCCCAATGTAAGCGGTTACATTCATGCCGGATCGTCACCGCGTCACCATCAAGGAAGTCGCCGCCCAGGCGGGCGTCTCCGTGGCCACAATCTCCCGCGTCCTCAACGGGAAGGGACCCGTGCGCGAGGCGACCTCCAAACGCGTGATGGAAACCTGCCAGGCCCTCCGCTTTACGCCCCACGGCATCGCGCGCAGCCTCAGCATCCGGCGCACGCACACCATCGGCCTCCTCCTGCCCGACCTGCACGGCGAATTCTTCTCCGAAGTGATCCGCGGGATCGACGGCGAGGCGCGGCAGGCCGGCTATCACCTGCTGGTCTCCGGATTCCACAGCGACCGCCAGGAGATCATCGCCATGTTCCGCGCGGTCCGCGGGCGCGTCGACGGTCTGATCGTCATGTCGCCCGACCGCGAGGCGGCGGCACTCTGCTCGCATCTGCCGCCCGGTTTTCCGTTCGTGCTGCTCAACAGCGTGGCCGACTCGGCGCACGCCATCACCATCGACAACTACGGCGGCGCGAGCGCGATGGTGCGCCACCTCGTCCGGCTCGGCCACCGCCGGATCGCATTCCTCTCCGGTCCGGCCGACAACGCCGACGCCGTCGAGCGTCTGCGCGGGTACCGCGACGCCGTCTCTGACCCGCTCGTTCTCGAAGGCGACTTCACCGAGCGGGCAGGGGCAGCGATCGGCGCGCAGATCCTCGCGCTCCCGGAACGCCCCACTGCCGTCTTTGCCGCCAACGATGCCATGGCCGTCGGCGTCCTCGGAACTTTCCGCGAGGCCGGCGTGCGGGTACCGGAAGACGTGGCCCTCGCCGGATTCGACGACATTCCGATCGCCCGCTATGTCACGCCGCCGCTGACCACGGTCAACGTGGCCATCACCGAACTCGGCCGCCGGGCATTCGACGTGCTTGTCAGCGGAATGACGACCGAGGACATGCAGCACCGCCATGAGATTCTCCCCACCACGCTCGTGATCCGCGAGTCGTGTGGCGCGAAGTTCCGAATCGGAGGTCCACAATTTTGAAAAGGAGTGAAGCCATGCCTCTGCGACGTACCGGGAAACTGCTGCTCCTGCTGCTGCTCGTGTTCTCCACGGCGAACCTGTTCGGGCAGGCGACGACCGCGACGCTCCGCGGAACGATCACCAACCCACAGGGCAACCCGCTGGCCAACGCGGAAGTCGATGCCGTCGACACCGCCACCGGGTTCGTCCACACCGTCCACTCGCGCCCCGATGGCACCTATACGCTCGCGGGCCTGACGCCGGGGACCTACAACCTCGTCGTCGCCGCACCGGGATACGAGCCGAAGAACCAGGACATCACCGTCCTCGTCGGCCAGACCTTGGAATTGAACATGAACATGAGCCCCACGGCGACGCTCACGGAGTCGATCACCGTGGTCGGGACTCAGGCGGTCGACACGAAGACGAGCGAGGTGTCGACCAACGTCACCACCCAGCAGATCGAGAACCTGCCGCAGGACAGCCGCAACTTCCTGAACTTCGCGGCCATGGCGCCCGGAATCCGGCTCTCGGCTGACCCGACCCGCAAGGTCTTCGCCGGCGACGCACAGGACCCGGAACAGACCAACATCTTCATCGACGGCGTCAGCACCAAGAACGACGTGCTGCTCGGCGGCACGTCCGGGCAGGACTCGAGCCGCGGCAACCCCTTCCCGCAGAGCGCCGTGCAGGAGTTCCGCGTCATCACGCAGAACTACAGCGCGCAGTATGACCACGCCTCGAGCGCCATCATCACCGCCGTCACCAAGAGCGGCGGCAATCAGTTCATGGGCCAGGCCTTCGGTTACTGGCAGCCGAAGGCGTGGGTGGCGCAGACGCCGAAAGGGTTTCAATTCTCCACCCTGACGACGAACAGCTCGTATCACCGCCTGCAGCCGGGCATCAACTTCGGCGGGCCGATCATCAAGGACCAGCTCAACTACTTCGTGACCTACGAGGGGGACGACGAGCACGCGACGACGCCCGTGGCCATCCCATCCCAGTTCGGCGGTCAGTTCGGGCAGTTCGGCGGTAGTTTCGGCAGCCCATTCAAGCAGAACCTGGCCTTCGGAAAATTGAGCTGGCAGATGATCAAGAACCAGCTCCTCGACGTCAGCGCCAACTACCGCCGGGAACACGAGACCCGGGACTTCGGCGGCGGGACGACGTTCCAGTCGGCCACCGACCTGCGGAACTGGGTCTACGGCGCGACCGCGCGCTATCAGTGGAACAACAGCGACTCGCTGAATGAGGCCTCGCTGAGTCTGCAGAAATACGGATGGAACCCGACCCCGCTCAATCCGAATCTCGTGGGACTGAACTTCCAGGGCTGCTGCCGGCTGGGCGGCAACAGCACCACGCAGGAATTCGACCAGCGCCGCATCGAGCTGCGCGACAACTACAACTTCGCCC
>DATFUW010000673.1:0-3598 GCA_035260605.1 Thermoanaerobaculia bacterium
CGTTGCGCACCTCGGGACGGTTGATGGTGATCTTGGCGATCCCATCATCGGTGCGCTCGTACTTGATGTCCTGAAATTCACGAATCGTCTTCCACATGGCGCGGATTGTATGCCGCCGGCACGTGGAGCCGTCCTAACGCGCTCTGCAGGTTCGGGCGGGCCGCGCCGGGGGCGCGGATGCCATGTAGCGGACGCAACCGTACGCCGGGCACCCATCTGGACCGGTTGGCGCCCATTCGCATATTCTCCGGCATTCGACGAAACAAGACCGGCCCGATTCTTGGAGGCGTCGATGCAACAAGCGCGAATCTAGGTCCTCATTCTCAGTCTGTCGCTCATGGCGACTGCGGCCATGGCGCAAACGACGCTGGTCTCCTGTCCCACGAGTGGGGTTGGAATCGACCGCGGGTTCTACGTATCGAACTACGGCGGAGTCACGCTCAACCAGGTCACTGTGGTCTACCTCCCGAATACGGCGGGAACGTATACGATGTCGCTCACCGCCCGACTGAACGCCTACGACGGGACCCTCCTCGGCACGCAGAACCAGACCGTCGCCATCAGCGGTGCAACGAACGTGACCTATGACTTCGGTGGCGTCGCGGTCCCGAGCGGGAGCACGATCGCATTTTCCCAGGCGATCGTGAGCGGACCCGACACCACGATGTTCTATGACGCCGGCCCATGCGCGTTCTTCCCGACCGCCTGCAGCAGTTGCCCGGGGGTCGTGGAGACGAACGACACGACGCCACCACTCTCCACCGATCGCCGTCCCAGCGTCGCGGTCACGATTACCGGAACGGCGGCCGCTCCCACCGCCGTCCCGCTCTTCAGTCCCGCGGTTCTTCTCGCGTTGGCCGCGATGCTCGCCGCCGCCGGCATGTGGATTCTGGGCCGAAGAATCTGACTCGGCTGTACGACCTCGTGCCACGCCGGGCCTCAACGGCGCGCGCGATTGTATGCTGCCGCAATGCGAGCGACTGTCTTCGCGCCGGGATCGATCGGCAACGTCGGGCCGGGGTTCGATGTCCTCGGTCTGGCCATTGATGAGGTCGGCGACCGCGTCACGGTCGAGCTGACGGGTGGCCCCGCGCGCGTCGCGGTCCGCGGCGTCGACGCGGCGCTCGTCCCGGTGAACCCGACGCACAACGCGGCGTCGATCGCCGCCGACGCCATGATCCGCGTGCTCGGCGGAGAAGGATCGGCGGCGGTCGAGATCGAGAAAGGCATTCCCGTTTCCGCGGGGCTCGGCGGCAGCGCCTCGAGCAGCGTGGCAGGAGCCTACGCCGCCGCGCTCGCCTGCGGCGTGGAACCGCGGCCCGCCGTGATCATCGCCGCGGCACTCGCGGGAGAGATGTTCGTCTCCGGCCGCCATCTCGACAACATCGCTCCGATCACTCTCGGCGGGCTGGTGCTCTCGCGCTCCATCGATCCGATCGACGTCATCCGCCTCCCGGTCCCGCGCGGCTGGACCGCGGTGCTCCTCACGCCGAATGTGCGTATCGAGACCAGGCGCGCGCGATCGATTCTCCCGGAAACATGGGACCGGCGATCGTGGGTCCAGCAGATGGCGAACACGGCGGCGCTCGTGGCCGCGTTCAGCATGGCCGACCGCGAGCTCGCCCGCCGCGCGCTCGACGACCTCTATGCCGAGCCGCTGCGCGCGCCGATGATCCCCAACTTCGCCGCGGTCAAGCGTGCGGCACTCGACCGCGGTGCGTTCGGCTGCTCGATCAGCGGCGCCGGCCCCACGATCTTCGCCCTGGTCGACGGGGACAGGGCCGCCGGTTGCGCCGATGCGATGCGGGAAGCGATGCGCGGCACCGATTGTCAGGTGCGCATTTCCCGCATCGCCGATCGGGGAGCGCACCGCGTATGAGCGAATCGCTGGTTTGCATCCGCTGCTCGCGCGAACTCGCGCCGTCGGCAATACAGTGCGACTGCGGCGGACTCCTCGAGATCCGGCGCCCGCCGCTGACGGTCCCGCGGAGCCGCTTCGACGAACGGCGCGCCAGCCGGCGGACGATCGACCAGAGCGGAGTCTGGCGCTTCCGCGAAGGCGTCCTCTCGGCCAGCGAGGCGCAGATCATCACCCATCCCGAGGGCTCCACACGGCTCTACGAGCGCGGCGGCATCTGGTTCAAACACGAGGGAGAGAATCCGACCGGATCGTTCAAGGACCGCGGCATGACCGTGGCCATCACTCAGGCCGTGCGCATCGGTGCCCGCGCGGTGGCCTGCGCCTCGACCGGCAACACCAGCGCCTCGCTCGCCGCCTATGCCGCGCAGGCGGGACTGCGCGCCGTCGTCTTCGTCCCCTTGGGGAAGGTCGCCGCCGGAAAACTCGCGCAGACGCTGGCTTACGGCGCGCTCTGCCTCCAGATCCGCGGCGACTTCGATGCGGCGATGCGCCTGGTGCGCGAGGCCTCCTCGCGTCTCGGCCTCTACCTCGTCAACTCGATCAATCCCTTTCGCATCGAAGGACAGAAGACCATCGTCTGGGAACTGCTGCAGGACCTCGCCTGGGAGCCGCCCGACTGGATCGTCGTCCCCGCCGGAAACCTCGGCAACACGAGCGCGTTCGGCAAGGCGCTCGTCGAGGCGCGCGAGGCGGGATGGATCGATCGGCTCCCGCGGATCGCCGCGATCCAGGCGCACGGCGCGAATCCCTTCTACCGCGGATTCCGCGAACACTTCGCGCGGCGCCACCGGATCGAGGCCGAGACCGTGGCCAGCGCCATCCGCATCGGCGATCCGGTGAGCTGGGAACGCGCCGCCGCTGCCATCCGGGCGACCGACGGCGTCGTCGAGGAGGTCACCGACGCCGAGCTGATGGCCGCGAAGCGCGACATCGACCGCATGGGAATCGGCTGCGAGCCGGCTTCGGCGGCGACGCTCGCCGGAGTTCGCAAACTGAATCTGACCGGACGCGTCGTGTGCGTGCTGACGGGAAACCTGCTCAAGGACACGGACGCAATCCCCGGAGAGGTCGTGGAGATCGATCCCGACATCGACGCCGTGGAGCGCGCCCTCAGAGAAACTCGCGCAGGCGGGCAATGAAACGCTCCGGCTGCTGCCAGGGCACGCGGTGTCCGGCGTCGGGACAGATCCACAGCTCCGCTTTGGACAATCGTTCGGAGGCGCGCAGCGCGGCGTCGGCGTACTTGCGGTCGAGCTGTCCGGCGATCCAGAGGGTCGGCACGGTGATGGCGTCGACGTTCGTGTGCAGCACGGCAGACGACCAGTCGCGCAGCGCCGCGGCGAGCTTTTTCCGGTCGTAATCGCCCTCGTTCCGCTGCAGCGGATTCACCCGGCCGCCGAAGACCGCCTGTCGATTCCAGGAATCGATCAGCGACTCCCACGGCTCGTCGGACTCGAATCGCCGGGCCCACGTCTCATCGAGCTCCATGCGCCCCGGTTCGGGCGGCGCAATTCCGGTGGAAACGAAGACCGCCCGCGCGACGGCATGCTCCTGCATGACCTGCAGCGCGAGCCGCGCGCCCATCGAGTATCCGAGGAGGGCGTCGGCCGGGGAGGGGCGCACGGAGTCGAGCGCGTCGCCGCCGAAGAGGCTCGGCGCGCGGATGTCGAATCCGGC
>DATFUW010000674.1:0-5934 GCA_035260605.1 Thermoanaerobaculia bacterium
ACCGAGGCGCGAGCCCGTCCGCGCCATTCTCGACTCGGTGCGGCGAAGCTGCCCGCCATCGGCGGCCGGCTCGCGCCACCCCCCACCCCACGCTCGCCAAGCCGCGGTGCCATCCGCGGGCCCGGAGCCTGGAGGCTGAAAAGAGGGTAGGGAAATCCCGCTCCCGGTCACTCCTCGGGAAAGGGGTTCCTGATGCAGAAGCTCCACGGTTTGCCCGGCCGTGAGCGAACTGTGATCATCGTCGCGCCGCCCGGCGCGGTGGTGCACGTCGTCCGGCGTCATTCTCACCGCGAGGTCATCGCCTTCGCTTCCTCGGACGAGTTCGAGGCGTGGGCGGCGGGAGGGGTGGAGACGATCCGCCGTGAGGTGTTCGGCGCGCTGGCGGCGATCGGATGCCGGCTCGGGGATCTCTCGTGGCATCTGCGCGCGCTGTTGGAATCGATCGCCGCCGGCGATCGCGTTCCGGCGCTGCAGGACCTGGAGGGGGAATGGCCCTCGCGGCGTTCGTTCTACCGCGAGTGGTCGGCGTCAGTGGCCGAGCCGCCGAGCGCGTTCCTGCGCCGAGTGCGCGCGCTGCACGCGCGCCGGCTGCTGGGCAACGGCGCGACGCGGAAGAGCGCAGCCGCAGTGGCGGGGTTCAGTTCCGTCGACGCCATGAGGCGCCGGCTGGGCGCTCGCGATTGATCGATTCGTGGCACGGATTGTCGTGCAGTGGCACGAAATGACGGATCGATCCGAGGTACTGTCGGCGGCGGTCCGGGTCCATGGATATCACGGTATTCGCTGTCTGGCTCGCGGTTTCGCTGTTTCCCACGCCGTTGCACCTCGTGCGCCTGATCGATGACCCCGTCTCCGCGACGCGTACGACGATTGACGAGTACTGCTACGGCGACCGCATCGTTACGATCAATGGTCCGCACGTGGCCATCACCGACTACGGCGCGCAGACGCTGACCGAGATCGATCACCAGCGGCGGACCTACAGCATCACGCGGTTCGACGAGATCGCGAAGGCGGCCCTGGCCGCACCCGAGGCGAAATCGAACGTGCACGTGGAGGTCGACCGCTCCGCGGTGCTGAGCCGAGACGCGGTCGAGGCGCTCATCGGCGCGGCCTATCCGTCGCGGCGTTCCGCGCGGCACGACGCGATCCTGCAGGCCGCCGCACCGTCGCGCGGTCCCATCTCGGCGGAGTCGGTCGAGAGCTACGCCCTCCCGTCCGCGGAGTCGATCGCCTTCGAAGACGGCATGGTCTTTCGCAACACGGTCCTCCGCGTGGCGCACGATCTGCCGCCGCCGGCAGCGATGCTGATCGACCCGGGAGCGGCCCGCGTCGAGTCTTCGTTGACCCGCACCCCGCGCGAGCTGGAGCAGCTCGATTGCCTGCCGCGGCACTGAGTCCATGCGATTGCTGCGTTTTGCGTCCGCCGCCGTCGCCCTCGTCTTCGCGGCGCCGCTCTGCGCGGACGAGGTGGCGCGGGCGAACCTGACGATCGTCGGCATGACGCTGGAGATCGAGCGCGGGCCGCTGGCCACCGGCGTCGACATCCCGCTTTCGGTGCAGACGATGTTCGGCGGGAAGACTGGCGATGCCGCGGTGGCTCCTCCAGATCTGAGCGTCCTCGGAGAGCTGACCGGTCCGTCGCTCGACACGCCGATCACGCTGGTCACCAGACCGGGGCAGCGGTTCGAGCTGCCGGCGCTGCATCAGGCCGGTGTGTACGCGCTGCAGAACGTCCGGCTGGTCGATGGCGCCGGAAGGTTCCTGCAGCAGGCGGTCCCCTCCGGAGTGCCGATCACCGTCGCGAACATCCTGCAGACGAACGTCCGCGTGCGCCAGCTCTCCGCCGACGAGTTGCGCGCCCGGGGAATCAACGTCGACGGACGGAACTTCGACGTCTACGAGTACACGTTCATCTTCGGCATTCGTGACGGGCAGACGATCGAGATTCCGTACCCGGTGATCGTCGATCGGAGATCGCACGAGACGATCATTCCGCCGTCGCTCGGTGATGTGCATCTCCCTTCGCCTCCTGTCAGCGGCCCGCCGCCGCGCTTCGAACCGCCGAGCGTCGTCCCGGGATTCATCGAGGAGGACGATTTCTCCGGCGGCGCGCCGGACGAGCAGGGCGGCGGCGGGGAGAAGAACCCGAATCGCGTGCGGCCCGTGATCCCGGCCGCGCTGGTCATCCCGAGCGGCTTCGGCGTTCTGCACCAATTCTTCGCCACGGTGCTGAACGTGACCAACAACGCGCCGGACGGAGCATCCATCCGTCTGGACGAGGTCTCCGCGACGCTCACGCCGCCGCTGGCGATGCGCATCGCGGCGGTGACTCCGCCCGTCTCCGCCGGCCAGCCGGTCCCGATCCAGGACAAGGCGACCGGCGCTTCGTTTCTCATCGCGCAGGCGGAAGGGTCGGCGGAGTGGAGCCTGGAGGCACTGCAGCCGGGAACGCACACGCTCAACGTCGTCGTGCGCGCGACCTACCGTGCGCCGAACCAGCCGGACATTCCGATGAAAGGAACGCTCTCGGCGTCGATCGTCGTCAGCGATCCGCGGTTCCAGGTGAACTTCGTCCACCCCGACACCGTGCGGAAGGGAGAATCCTACGGAGCGTTCGCGATCATCACGAACACCTCCGCTGCGGAGCAGACGGTGGTCGTCGACACGCACGAGATTCCAGCCTGCACCACCGGCCTCTTTTCGAACAACATCTGTCGTGCGGACTCCGGCGACCCGGCGCCGCAACTGACGCTCTCGCCGGGGGAGACAAAGACGCTCGAATACACACTGCAGAGCGCACTGACCGGCCACATCTTCGCCGCGGCCGCGAACGCCGACTCCGGGATCACCGCGTCGGTGACGCTGGCGATGGGTGTGAGCGCGAGCGGAGTGCCGCTGTCGCCGGCGACGCTGATCCTTCCGTACTACGCGCGGTTCCTCGATTCGCATCTGGTCGACGCGCAACTCGCGCTGCTGGGCATTGGAACCAGCCTGGCGAGCGCGCCGCTGACGTCGAGGACGGCGCTGCTGCCGCGTGTCTTCCGGGAGGACGTGGTGCAGCGGGCCCAGGACCTGGCGCGCGCGGGACAGCGGATCTTCGTGGCGCGCCGCGATCTCTCCACCGACGATCCGGCCGAGGACGAAGCGGCGATCTTTCATCTCGCGCTCGACCTCCTGGGCAACGTCGAGCGTCTCGACCGGGTCGCGACGGCGCCCGACTTGAGCGACTGGGACCGCCTGCGGATGCTCGACGAGAACGGACGGCGCGCCGGGGCGGCGATGGCCCGGGAGATGGAGCGTGTCGGGCTCGCCAGTGGGAAATCGATTTCGCAGATGGTCGATGACTTCGCCGCGGCGACCTCGCACCGCTCACCGTACGCGCTGGCCATCGTGCACGGCGCCCCGGTTTCCGGCTCTGCACGGCCGTACGCGCTCGCCATGACTGGCGCGAATTCGAAACTGTCGATGGACGTTCCGGCGGAAGCGACGGGAGGGTGGAGGCGCACACTTCCCTATGGCGAACTGACCCGGTTCGACGCTCCTGGCGAATCCGGCGAGGCCGCGATCGTCGGACGGTGGAGCGAGCCGCTGCAACTGTCGATCGTTGCCGCCGCCCCTTCGTTCACCGTCGATCTCGTCTATCCCGACGCGGCGGACGGTTCGTTCCTGCGCGCTTCGTTGCCGCTCGTGAATGCGGTGTCCGGGACGCCGGTGACGGTGCTGATCAACCGCGGAACGCCGCCCCAGGTTTCGGGCGCGAACGTGGCCGGAACACTCGCGGCGGCGCCGGTCGCCCAGACGCCGCTGCAGATCGTTGCCGCGGCGCAGGACCTTCACCTCGATCCGGACGGGCATCTCGTCTCGATTCTCGTCGATCGGCCGGTTGCAGCGGCAGACCGCGACCTCTTCGCGCTGACGACGCGCGTGCCCGCGGCGGGGTACGAGGTGACGCGCCGCAACGATCCCGCGGACCCGAATGCACCGGTCCTGATTCCGGGTGCGGCGCTGCAGGACGACGGCCGGATCATCAATGTCCGGTTCGATCACGCCCTCTCGACGAACGCGGGGTACTCGATCGAAATCGCCCCGCTCGCGGACGCAGCCGTCTCTGGAATGACGACGCCCGTCGCGTCCATCGTGCCGCGCGTGGACAACGACAGGCCGGGCGGCATCGTCTACGGCCGGCTCCTGCGCGGCGACGGGACAGCGGTCCCTGAAACGGTCGTGCAACTCGTCTCGCACGACCGCCTGCAGTTCGACACGACGCTGGCCGACGGGTCCTTCTTGTTCGAATTCGTTCCGCGCGACATCGATCTCAATCTGCGCGGCAACTACCGGGTGAGTGCGGCGGCCGATGGAAAGTTCGCCGCGCTCGACGGCGTGATTCGCACGCCCGGCGAAGTGCAGCGCATTCTGCTCCAATTCCTGGGCCGCGGGAGCGTGCACGGGACGGTGAAGTTCAGTGATGGGAGCGCCGCCGCCGGGACCGAGGTCACGGCCGGCAGCCCTGTCTACGGCGAGTTTCATCAGACGACCGCCGACGGCGACGGCCAATACTCCATCGACGATCTCCCGGTCGGTCCGATCACATTCGCCGCGGTGACGGCGTCCGGAAACGTGGTCTACGCAGCCAATCAGATCCATGTGCCCGGTGAGTCGCTTACACAGGATCTCGTGGTCCAGAAACGCGAGCTCGCGGGCTTCGCCACCGTCCGGGTGACCGTGAAGCGCTCGGACACGGGCGAGCCGGTCTCTGGGGCACATGTCGGCGTCTACACGCAGGGATACGGTCTCGCCGACGGCTACACGGGACCCGATGGGACGTTCGAGTTCACGAAGGTCCCTGCCGGATTCGTCTCCGTGCTGGCGGCGGAGTTCACGATCACCCGCGAGAGCGCCGGAATCGATTTCGATCTGCCCGCCGATTCCGTCGTTGAGCAGACGCTCACGCTGCACGGGACGGTCTGGCGCGATGATCCCGCGGCGCCGAACGACCGCACGCGGGACCAGCCGGTTCCCAATGGGGTCGTCAACATTCGAGGGCTCGCGCAGGTGACTGCGGACGGCAACGGTGACTACGTCGTTCCCGACGTTCCGCTGACATTCAGCGACACGAAGACGGTCGGGGTGTTCGATCCGGCGACGGGGCGGCAGGGAAGCTTCCTCATGCCGACGCTTCAGCCCGGCGTGACGAACGAACTGAAGCTGCTGCTGCAGACCGCCGTCCCGGAGGGGAAGGCGACGATTCGTGTCCGGCTCATCAGCGCCGGTGGAGCGACTGTTTCCGATTATCGGGTCATCTCGCCCGGGTTCCCTCCCGAAATCTTTACTCCGCAGGGAAATGGGAACTACGAACTGACGGTCGATGTGCCCCGCGAAGTCGAAGTGTGGGCGGTTCCGAACGGCCGCCATCCGATCTACGGCGATCAGGTGGTGCGCGGCAGCGCGCGCGCCGATCTCGACGGTCAGGTCTCCGTCGTCGAGTTGCGCCTGCCGGGCCAGGGGACGGTACTGGCGCGGATTCTCGTGCGCAAGCCGTGTCCTTCCGGACAGACGACGTGTCCGGAGGAGTACGACGTCGCGCAGGGGACGATCGTGGTGACGTATCGCACGTGGGACGAATCGGAACAGCAACTGGCGATCACCGATCGGACCGTGCAGACCGACGCCACGAGCGGCGTGGCCACGATCGCCCAGGTGCCGGTCGGCGAGCATCCGGGAATTGCCACGCTCGATCATCCCGCGGGCTACGCGAGCGCGTCCGTTGCGCCGGGATTCGACGGCGACAGCCGGCAGGTCGATCTGAAACTGATGCAGCTCGGAGACGTGACCGGGCGCGTCCTCTGGTTCGACGGCCAGACCCCGGCGGCCGGCGCATCGGTGCGGCTGGCCGGATCTGCGGCAAACCTGGGGCCGGTGGTGACCGCGCCG
>DATFUW010000675.1:0-8211 GCA_035260605.1 Thermoanaerobaculia bacterium
CGCAAACTCGCGTCCGAGAAACGGCTTCACCCCGAGGCTCTCGAAGAATCCGCGCGAGACGTCGGCGATGTCGACGCGCACCGGTTCGCTCCCTCCCGACAGCGACGATGTCCAGTCGGCATACACCGCAAGCGAGGCGAACGTGTCGTTCTGCGTGCGGAAGTCGTCGAAGTTCGGGTCGGCCAGCGGCATGCGGTGTCCGTCGGGGGCCGTTTCCCAGATGCGCATGATCTGCTGCGGATGGGGATACGGGAGGCTGCGGAGCAGCACGGCTTCGACGACCGAGAAGATGGCCGTCGATGCGCCGATGCCGAGCGCCAGCATCAGGATGGCCACCGCGGAGAATCCGGGAGACTTGGTGAGCGATCGGAATCCCTGACGCAGTTCGCGAATCACGGTTGCACCTTCATCCTTCGCGCAGGAAAGCACTTCGCATCATCTGCCCAACTCTCATGATGGCCAGCGCTCGACGGCAAACCGGTTGCCACCGTCGCGCTCGTTTCGAATCAATGAGTTAGCTCTGCAGGGGCGCGGGCCGGCTGTTCGAAAATGGGACGACGGTGTGCGGATGTGGTCCGAGACCGATTCTCGGCTCTGAACAACTCCGTCCCACAAACGGACAGTTCCGCGCCATCACGAAGCGATTCGACGACGCATAACCGCCTTGTTTTCATATAATTGCGTAAATTGACGGCCATGGCACTCCGGTTGCCAATGAGCGGTCCCGTCCATGGATGTCTCACGACCGGACCGCGCCCGACAGATTCGCATGCGCCGCATCCTCTATGGGATTGCGGCGGCAGTGATCCTCGGCATCGTCACTCTCGGATTGTCGCGCCTCAAACCGGCGGCCCCCGGCGTGGAGAAGGCGAACGTCTGGTTCGGAGTGGTCGCCCGCGGTCCGCTGGTGCGGCAGGTGCGCGGCAGCGGCTCGCTCGTTCCGGTCGAGGTGAACTGGATCGCGGCGGTGACCGATGCGCGCGTGGCGCGGATCGTGACCCAGGCCGGGACGGCGGTGCAGCCGGACACGGTCATCATGGAGCTGGCCGATCCGGAACAGGTGCAGCGGGAGCTCGATGCGAAGTTCCAGCTCGTTGCCGCGCAGGCCGATTACGAGAGCCTGAAGAGCCGGCTGGAGAGCGATCACCTGGACGAGGAGGCGGCGGCGGCGAAGCTGAAGGCGGACTACGAACAGGCGAAACTCCGCGCCGACGCGGACGAGGACATGGCGCACCGCGGGATCCTTCCGGAGCTGACGCGCCGCGTCTCGCGCAACGCCGCCGACGAGCTGGAGAACCGCTACAAGCTGGAAGAACAGCGGCTGAAGCTCAATCGCCAGGCGATCGACACGCAGCTCGCTGCGCAGAAGGCCAAAGTCGATCAATACCGCGCGCAATACGCGCTGCAACAGAATCAGCTCGCGGCGCTGCACGTCCGCGCCGGGATCGCCGGCGTGCTGCAGCAAGTGAGCGCGGAAGTCGGACAGCGCGTGACGGCGGGGACGGTGCTGGCGAAGGTCGTCCAGCCGTCGCAGCTCAAAGCGGCGCTGAAGATCGCGGAGACGCAGGCCAAGGACATCCAGCTCGGACAGAAAGCGGCGATCGACACGCGAAACGGAATCGTCGCGGGCCACGTGATCCGCATCGATCCGGCCGCGGAGAACGGGACGGTGACCGTCGACGTGGGGCTGGACGGCGCGCTGCCGAAGGGAGCGCGGCCCGATCTGACGGTCGACGGCACGATCGAGCTCGAACGGCTGGCGGACGTGCTGTACGCCCAACGGCCGGTGCATGCCGAGGAGGAGCAGAGCGGGAGCGTGTTCCGGCTCGATCCTTCGGGAAGCACCGCAGAGAAGGTCAAGGTGCAATTCGGCCGCAGCTCGGTGAACTCGATCGAAATCGTCGGAGGGCTGAAGCAGGGCGACCGCATCATCCTCTCCGACATGTCCCAGTGGGACGACTACGACCGCATCCGCCTGCAGTGAGAAAGGAAGCCATGGCCGAACCGATCATCCGCCTGGACAACATCACGAAGATCTTCTACACCGACGAGATCGAGACCCACGCGCTGTCGGGCGTGGACCTCGACATCGCGCCGGGGGAATTCGTCTCCATCGGCGGCCCATCGGGATGCGGCAAGTCGACGCTGCTCTCGATCCTCGGCCTGCTCGACTCGCCGAGCGACGGAGCGTACGTCCTCGACGGTCAGCCGGTGGCCAACCTGACCGCGGCGCAGCGCGCGCGCATCCGCAACCGCAACGTCGGCTTCATCTTTCAGGCATTCAACCTGATCGGCGATCTCACCGTCTATGAGAACGTCGAGCTGCCGCTGACCTACCGGAACATGCCGGCGGCGGAACGTCACGACCGCGTGCAGCGCGCTCTGGAGCGCGTCGGCATGGCCCACCGCACGAAACACTTCCCGGCACAGCTCTCCGGCGGCCAGCAGCAGCGCGTCGCCGTGGCCCGCGCGCTGGTCGGTGATCCCGTCATCCTCCTGGCCGATGAGCCGACTGGCAACCTCGATTCGAAGAACGGCGAAGCGGTGATGGACCTGCTCCGCGAGATCCATCAGGGCGGGGCGACCATCTGTATGGTCACGCACGACCCGCGCTTCACGCGCTACGCGCAGCGGACCGTGCACCTGTTCGACGGCCGGATCGTGGAAGAGACCCACAGCGAAGTGGCCGAGGAGGAGCTGCGCGAGAGCGGATTCCAGATCCAGTGAGCGCATGAGAGGAGATTCGATGCGCATGGCTTCGAAGGTCCGCCAATCGATCCGTTCCCTGTTGCGCCGCCCCGGCTTCACCATTCCGGCCGTCCTGACCCTGGCGCTGGCGATCGGCGCCACGACCGCGGTCTTCAGCGTCCTGTGGGGAGTCCTGCTGAGTGCACTGCCCTACACCGATCCGGGACGGCTGGTGATGGTCTGGGAGAACGATCTCCACAACCACTCCCCGCGCGAAGCCGCCAGCCTCCCCGATTTCCGCGATTTCCAGGCGCAGAGCAGATCGTTCGCCGCGCTCTCGGCGTTGACGAGCGAAGACATGACCCTCTCCGATCCCCGATCCGGCGCGGAGCGGATCGCCTCCGGTCATGTGACCTTCGATCTCTTTTCCATGCTTGGGGTGAAGCCGCTTCTCGGCCGCTCGTTTTCCTCCGGTGACGATCAGCCCAACAGCGCGAACGAGGTGATCCTCGGCTACGCGCTGTGGCAATTGCACTTCGGAGGCGATCCTTCGATTCTCGGGCGACGCATTCGCCTGGAAAACGCCGCCTACACCATCATCGGAGTGATGCCGCGGGGCTTCGCCTTTCCCGCCGACACGCGATTGTGGACGGCGCTCGAGCCGCACCTGAAGGAATTCCAGCGCATGCGCGGGAATCACGGCCTTCTGGTGATCGGCCGCCTTCGCCGCGGCGCGACGCTCGCCAGCGCGCGGGAGGAGATGGCGGTGATCGCTGCGCGTCTGGCGCGTGCCTATCCGAGCGACAACGTCGGGCGCGGCGTCTTCGTCGAACCGCTGCACGAGGCGATCGCCGGCAGGACGCGTCCCGTCCTGCTGCTGCTCTTCGGCGCGGCGCTGCTCGTGCTGCTCATCGGCTGCGCGAACGTGGCCGGACTGATGTTCGTCCGCGTCGGCCAACGTGGCAGAGAGATCGCCGTGCGATTCGCGCTCGGCGCATCGCGCGCGAACGTGACGCGCGAGATCCTCCTCGAATCGCTGTGCATCAGCATCGCCGGCGCGATTGCCGGAACGGCGCTCGCCGCCTGGGGCGTGAAGACGCTGCTCCTGCTCGCCCCCGACACACTCCCGCGGCGCGATGCCATCGCCGTGCATCTTCCGGTGCTCGCGTTCGCCATGGGCATGGCCGTCCTGTCGTGTGTACTGGCCGGACTCCTGCCGTCGATCTCCGGATCGAAGCAGCCGCTGCTCAAATCCGTCCGCGATGCCGGTGCCAACACCGACCCCTCGCACGCGCGAAGGTCGCGGCGCGTGCTGATCGTCGGAGAGCTCGCGCTTGCCGTCGTGCTCACCATCGGTGCCGTGCTCCTCCTCCGAAGCTACGGGAACCTCGCACACGTGGATGTCGGCGTCTCGCACCTCGACCTCATCACCGCGAACATCCGTTTCCCCGAGGGGAAATACCCGACGCCATCGCGCTCCGAATATCCAAAGTGGCCGAAGATGACCCAGGCATACGACGCGCTCCTCGCGTCGGTTCGCAGCATTCCCGGCGTGACCGGTGTCGCACTGGCGCTGAACCATCCACTCCGCGCCGGATGGACGTCGCAGACCAGGGTCGTCGGACGGCCGGCGACGCCCGGACCGCAGGACGAGTTGCGCATTCGGCCTGTTTCCGCGGGCTACGCCCGCACGGTCGGCCTGCCGCTGTTGAAAGGGCGCGAGATCGAGCCCTCCGACCGCAACGGCAGCGAGCCGGTGGCGCTGATCAACGAGGCCACGGCAGAGAAGTACTTCCCCGCCGAGGACCCCGTCGGCCGGAAGATGGAGTTCTGGGGGATCGAACGCCGCATCGTCGGCGTTGTCGGCAATGAACGATTCCTGGGCCTGGAGCGCGGAAGCGAGCCGGCGATCTATCCGCCGCTCGCCCAGGTCCCGATGAACGACATCTTCGTGGTCCTTCGATCGGAGCGTCCGCTGCAGCAGGTCCTTCCCGAGCTTCTTTCGGCGGTGGCCGCGGTCGATCCCGACGTTCCGCGAGCCGATCCGCGGACGCTGGCCACGCTCGTGTCGCATGCACTCGCTCCGGAGCGCTTCACGACGGTGCTGCTGTCGATCTTCAGCGCGCTGGCGCTGATGCTCGCGGCGATCGGCGTCTTCGGGCTGATCGCGTATCAGGTCAGTCTGCGGCTGCGCGAGCTCAGCATCCGCACCGCGCTCGGCGCCGAGCGGCGCGATCTGGTCCTGATGATCGTCCGCGAGGCCGGAGCCCTCTCGCTGGTGGCGATGGTCATCGGCTGGCTGGCGGCGACGGCCCTGACGCGCTTTCTCAGCACGTTCCTCTTCGGCGTGACGCCGCTCGATCCACAGGCATTTCTCGTCTCGGGATTCGTGCTGATCGCGATCGGCCTCGCGGCGGGCGCCATCCCGGCGATCCGCGCCTCGCGAATCGATCCCATGAGCGTGCTGCGGGCAGAGTAGGACGATGCGATATTCGTGGATGGATCTGCGACTCTCGGTGCGGCTCCTGCTGCGGAAGCCGCTGTTCGCCCTGACCGCGGCGCTATCCCTGGCAATCGGCATCGGCGCGAACACGGCCATGTTCACCGTCGCCGACGCGCTGCTGATGCAGTCTCCCCCGGGCGTGATCGCGGCGGACCGCCTCGTGGACATCGGCCGGACGCAGGACGGATCGGGCTTCGACAACGATTCCTATCCGAACTACATCGACGTCCGCGATCGGACCCGCTCTTTCTCCGGCGTGTACGCCCACGACTTCGCACCCAGGGCGATGAGCCTCGGCCGCGCCGGCGGAGCCGACGTGGTCTACGGCGCGCTGGTCACGCGCAACTACTTCGAGGTCCTCGGCACGCACGCCGCCGCGGGACGACTCTTTACGCGCAGTGACCCGGAGCAGCCGGGCGCCGCGCCGATCGTCGTCATCAGCCATCGTCTCTGGACGCGAACGTTCGATCGCGACCCGCACATTGCCGGCCGGTCCGTGCATCTGAACGGAAGCGCATTCGTCATCGCCGGCGTCGCCGAGGCCGGGTTCCGCGGGACGACGCTCTTCGCTCCCGATCTGTGGCTCCCGTTGAACATGGTGGCCGAGGCCATGCCGGCGCATTCGGCGGACCTGCTCACCAGCCGCGGATCCTCGTGGATCATGATGGGAGCACGGCTCAAGGACGGCGTTTCGCTCCGCGACGCGCAGGCCGAGCTGACCTCGATCTCCGCCCAGCTCCGCCGCGAACATCCCGACGACGACCGCGGGCGCGGACTCCGCGCCGAGCCGCTGGCGGCGATTCCGGGAAACGCTGCGCCGGTGCGCGCCTTCGTCGGCGGCCTGATGATCGTCAGCGCTCTGGTGCTGGCGATCGCCTGCGCCAACATCGCCGGCGTCCTCCTCGCGCGTGCCGCGCTGCGCCGGCGCGAGATGGCGGTGCGGATCGCCATCGGCGCGGGACGGGGGCAGATCGTGCGGCAGATGCTCATCGAGACCGTGGTGCTCTTTCTTCCGGGAGCCGTCCTCGGGCTCGCCTTCGCGCGCGCCACGCTCGTCGTGCTCATGTCGCTGATCCCCGCGCTTCCGCTGCCAGTCGGCATCACCTTCGGGCTCGGCGCGAGAGCGGTGGCATTTGCTGCGGCGCTCTGCGTCGTTGCCGGCGTGCTATCCGGACTCGTGCCGGCGCTTCAGCTTTCGACGCGCGGGCCGGCCCGGGCGCTGACGAGCATGCAGAGCACGCCCGAGCGACAGCGCGTGCGCAACGTCTTCGTCATGGCACAGGTCGCGGCCAGCGTCGTGCTGCTGATCATCGGCGCGCTGTTCCTGCGTGCATTGCAGCGCGCCGCAAACGCCGATCCCGGGTTCGATGCGAACGGCATCCAGATCGTGTCGCTCGATCTTTCCCTCGGCGGGTATGACGACCAGACCGGACCGCTGTTCGCGCGCCAGCTTCTGGAGCGCGTGCGCGCGATTCCGGCGGTGCAGAGCGCCACGGCCGCGGCCCTCGTTCCGCTCGGAAACCAGGGCCTCGGTCTCGGTCCGCTGACGATTCCCGGGCGGGAGCCGCTCCGCGATCCTGTCGACTGGAACGTCGTCGATCCCGAGTACTTCGCCACACTGCGCATTCCCCTGCTGCGCGGGCGCGGCTTCGATGCCGCCGACCGTCCTGGCGCGCCGGCCGTGGCGATCGTCAACGAGACGATGGCCCGCCGCCTGTGGCCCGGCGAGGACCCGATCGGCAAACAACTGCTGCGCGGCGGCCTTCCCGGCGAGCGTCCGCAGACGCTCACGGTCGTCGGCGTCGCGCGGAACGCGAAGTACCGCACCCTCGGCGAGTCGCCGCGCATGTTTCTCTACGTGCCACTCGAGCAGCAGCCTCTTCCCCGCCTCGCGGTTCTCATCCGGACGGCCGATGCGCCAGGAGTGACGGCGGCGGTCCGTTCGCTGATCGCCTCGATGAACTCGAACCTGCCGGTGCTGCGGACGCAGAGCCTCGACGAATCGGCCGCCATCGCTCTCGTTCCGCAGCGCATCGCCGCGGCCGTGTCCGGAACGTTCGGCGCCGTCGGACTGCTGCTCGCGGCGATCGGCATCTACGGACTGACCGCGTTCGTGGTGGCCGGACGCACGCGGGAGATCGCCATCCGTACGGCGCTCGGCGCCGAGCGTGCCGACATCCTCTCCATGGTCCTGCGACAGGGCCTCCGGCTCGTGGCCGCCGGCGTCGTCATCGGCGGACTGATCGCTGCGGCGGGAGGCCGCCTGGCCGCATCGCTGCTCCTCGGCGTTGGGCCGGCGGATCCGATTGCCTTCACCGCCGCCGCCCTGCTCTGCTGCGCGGTGGGGCTCGCCGCGTGCTGGATTCCGGCGCGCCGCGCCACGCGGATCGAACCGACGAAAGCACTGCGGTGGGAGTGACCCGATGGCCGAACCACTGATCGCTACGAAGCGCATCGAGAAGTCATTCACGAGCGGCGGAACGACGACCTGGGTCCTCCGGGCCATCGACCTCGACATCCAGCCGGGCGAGTTCGTCTCCATCATGGGGCCGTCTGGCGCCGGGAAATCGACGCTGCTCCACATCCTCGGAATGCACGACGCCGACTGGAGCGGCACCTACACGCTCTGCGGTCAGGCGGTCCACGAACTGAAGCAGACGCATCGCCTCGAGCTGCAGAAGCGGCACATCGGCTTCGTCTTTCAGAGCTATCACCTGATCGACGACCTCACCGTGGCCGAGAACCTCGAAGTCCCGCTCACGTACCGCAATGTGAAAAGGGCGCAGCGGGACGCGCTCGTGGCCGACATGCTCGACCGATTTCAGATCGTCGGAAAGAAGGATCTCTTCCCCTCGCAGCTCTCCGGCGGGCAGCAGCAACTCGTCGGCGTGGCGCGGGCCATCATCGCCGCTCCGACGGTGATCCTGGCCGACGAGCCGACCGGCAATCTGCATTCCGATCAGGCCCGTGAGATCATGAAGCTGTTCCGAAGGCTGAACGACGAGGGAGTCACGATCGTC